>JBAPYG010000062.1:0-7873 GCA_049284615.1 Acidimicrobiia bacterium | reverse complement strand
GTTCTATCGGGCGTTCACCGCCAGAAGACCGCCGGAGTGGCAGGGTCGATGAGTCGTCACACCCTCATCAACCCGGTCGGGATGCCGGCACCTTCAGGGTTCTCGTACGGGTCGATCGCCGCCGAGGGCAGGCTGCTGCACATTGCCGGGCTCACCGGGCATGCTGCCGATGGGACGATCGCCCCGGGGCTCGTCGAGCAGTTCGGGGCGGCCTGCGCGTCGGTGGGCCGGGTCATCGCCGAGGCCGGGGGCGCGCCCTCCGACCTGGTGGCGATGACGATCTACACGAGCGACATCGCCACGTATCGGGCACATCCGAAGGAGCTCGGTGGGGTCTACCGGGAGGTCTTCGGGAAGCACTACCCGCCGATGGCTCTCTTCGGCATCGACGAGCTCTTCGACCCTCGAGCCAGGGTGGAGCTGGTGTGTGTCGCTGTCATCGACTGATTGTCCATCCCCCGGGTCGTCCGCCCGGTGGCAGCGGTCAGTCGTCGAGGACGAAGACCGGGCCCTCGTAGCGCCGGACCCGCCCGTCGCTGGACCGTTCGTCGAGGATCCTCTCCAACTCGGCCTGGACCACCTCTGTGTCTCGACCCGGCTCGAGCAGGTCGAGGGGGATGTTGAGTCGTAGTGCGCGACCCGGCACGACGAAGCGGGTGATGCCTGCCGGCAGCAGGTCGTTGCCCACCGCTGCTTGCATCACGTCGATCATCCTCACCGTGGGGAATTCGATGACCGCCGCCCAGCCGGGGTAGCTGGCGGCGATGTGGTCGCGGTGGGGGTCTGTGGTGCGTGTCACGTCCCAACGCCCCGTGTAGCTGGCCGCCAGGGCGGACAATGTGGCATTTGCCGTGATGCCTCCGACACCTTCGACCAGACGGCTGGGCCCGGAGTTGGGGTGGATCGAGGGAGTCCCGTAGTTCTCGGTGAGGCTCAACGCGGGGTTGTCGGCAACCGCTCCGACCAACTCCTCGGGGGCGCAGCCCCGGACGACGTGATGCCAAGTGCCCAGGTCGACGGTCGCCGGCTCCACCAGTTGGACGACGGCATGACTGAGCCCTATCGCCCTCAGGGTCTCGGTCCGGGTCGCCCCGTCGAGCAGCACCACCTCGCCGCCGGGCGCCTCGATGCAGACCATCGGGTTTGCCTGTATCCGTTCGTCTGCGATTCTCCGGCGGAGCCGGTCGACCCTCAGTGGGTCGACTTCCTCGTGACGGCGGATGCTCTCCAGGGGGACCACACGCAACACGGGGAGGTGTGGCATGAGCGACACTCTAGGGGTCGGGTACCTCCCCGACCACCTCGACCAGTCGGTCCACGTCGGTGGTGTCCTGGTACACCCCGAAGCCGATCCGGAGTCGGTCACCGCGATAGTCGGTGATGACCCCACGCTCGTGAAGGGCCTTGTAGAAGTGCGCCGCAGACGCGGTGCGAAAGGTCAGGAAGTTCCCCCGCTCCATCCCGTCGGCCGGGATCAGGTCTCCAGGAAGAGCGGCCGTGTCGAGGAAGCGACGCTGCAATGCCGTTGCATGATCATGGATCTGGGCGGGCCCGACGTCGTCGCTCTCCAGCCAAGCGAGCACGGCTTCGAGCCGGTAGACCCCCGATGGGTCGAATGTCGCCCCGGAGAACCTCGAGGCGTCGTTGCCGTAGCCGATCTCGCCACTCACCCCACTCTCCAACTGGCCGAACCCGGCGTACCAGCCGGTGTCGACCGGCCGCGCCCCATAGCCAGGTGGGCAGTGGAGAAAGCAAACTCCTTCACCGGCCATGGCGTACTTGTAGCCGCCGGCGAGGTAGAAGGCTCGATCCTGGATGGCCCCGACATCGGTGGGCCGGGCCATGAACCCGTGGTACCCGTCGATCACGAAGAAGGCGCGTTCCTCGGAGACCGAGGACACGATGCGATCGAGCTCGGGGACCACGAAGCCCGAGTCGAAGAAGACCTGGCTCAGATAGATCAGGTCGTGGGCGCCAGACCGGGCCTCCGCCGTGAACCGCTCGGCGAACGTGGCGAACGGCTCCGTGGGCACGCGATCCACGATCGCCAGCCCCTCCTCCTCCCAGCGTCGGGACTGACGGGTGAAGGAGTGGAACTCCGAGCCCGTGGACAATACCCGTACCGGAGGGTCGAAACAGGAGAAGAGCCGGACCAGGAATTCGTGCGTGTTCGGTGCGAATGTGATTGTCTCGGGCCCGGCGATGCCGAGCACCTTGGCGATCCGCTCCCGGGCACCCGGCATCACCGTCCCAAAGATGTGATCCCACTTGTCGTCCGCCATGGTCGCGGCGTCCAGCCAGGCACGCTGATGCGCGGCCAGCGACACGTCTGGCCAGGGATGATGGGAGTGCGCCGCGAAGTGGAGACGCTCCGGCTCTGCTTCGAGGAATCGGCTGAACCCGGTCTTGAGGTTCATCGCTCGTAGCGAAAGCGCATCGACTCGACTATCCCCGGTGGCAGCTCGGGGCGGTCGCCACGGGGAACCAGGAAAGTCGACATGTTGAGGAGATCGGCGAACACCCTGCTGCGCTCGGCCGACTTCTCCAGGTACTTGGCGCCCGCCGACCCTCCGGTGCCGACGCGGCGTCCGATCATCCGCAGGGCCATCTGGGCGTGACGATAGCGCCAGGTCGTGAACCCCTCATCGATGTCCATGAGCAGCTCGAGAAGTCGCGACGGCTCTTGGAGGGCGGGTTGATCGCGGTAGAGGGTGATGAAGACCGCAGCCTGAAAGGCGCGCTGGCTCATCCGTAGCCTCCCGGCCTTTCGTTCCAGGTCGTGCTTCTCGGAATCGAATAGAGCCGCGTACTGCCCGAGGACGAGGTCGAACTCCTTCATCTGAGCGGCCCGTTCGGTCTCGGTGAGCTTCGGGTTGGACGCGACGACCGCCCTATCGGCCTGGATCCGGCCGTGGACGGCATCGCGATAGGCCTCCCAGAAATTGAAGTCGTCGGTGTCGAGGAACGGTGTTCGCTCCAGCCAGCGCTCGACGACGTCGAACAACGATGGCTCGCTCTCGACCCCCTCCACCGTCTCGCGGTCCTCACGGTCGAATCGGGCCGTGTACTCGTCGCCGGAGAGGAGGAGGCGGTCACCGCGACGCAGGCCCAGCTTGTTCTCCACGATGCGGAATTGGGCCGACTGGAACCCCGAAGCCGGGAACAGGTAGTCGCGGAAGTCGAGGAAGTCGAGGGGAGTCATCGTCTCCAGAATCCCGATCATCTGGACGAGCAGACCCTGAATCTCGTTGATTCGCCGCAAGCGGCTCACCGCGGTGCCCATCTGCTGCTCGTCGACGCTGTCACGCTGGAAGATATCGAGGATGCTGTCGAGCTCCCAGATGATCTGCTTGAACCAGAGCTCGTAGGACTGATGGACGATTATGAACAACATCTCGTCGTGCACCGTGTCCCCGGCGGCGGCGCTCTCCAGCGTCTGTGAGCTCAGGAGACGGTCGAGCCCGAGATAGTCCCCGTAGTAGATGCCGTCTTCGCTCATCGTATGGTCAAGCTAGTTGTCTCCACTGCCTGGGTCGATGCCACACCATTGCTCGGACCTCACCCACAGCTCGGCGGCGAGGGCGTCATCGCGGGCCGTGGCCGATGGTTCCCTGACCGCCTGTCGCGAGTAGTAGAGACCTGTCTCATTCTCGACTTCTGGGGACGTGGCGCACCAGACACTCGTCCGGGCCCCCTCCTCGGGCGTCAGTCGATTGCGGAAGATCAACCCGGTCAGGGGTGGGAAGATGTTGGTGTCGACGACGCCGGGATGCAACGAGTAGGTGTTCGAGGCGGGCGTTGTTCTGGCGAGGTGTCGGGCGAAGAGGATGTTGGCCAGCTTCGATGTGGAGTAGTCGGCCCACCCGCCGATCAACCTGCTCTTTCGCCGCAGCCGATCGAAGTCGATCCCGGTGGTGCCTCGGTGAGCCTCACTGCTGACGACGACGATCCGGCTGTCCTGGTGGAGGGCGGGTTGGAGATGGTGAGTGAGCATGAAGTGACCGAGATGGTTCACGCCGAAGTGAATCTCGAACCCGTCCTCGGTCCTGCCACGTTTGCCACCGACGCCGGCGTTGTTGACCAGAACATCGAGATGGCGCCCACTCCCCACGAACCGCCGGCCGGCTCTTCGCGCCGAGTCGAGCGACGCGAGATCCAGATGCAGGAACTCGGCGGAGCCGCCTCGGGATTCGATGACGTCGACCACGTTCCCGACGCGCTCCTCGGAACGGCCGGCCGCGATGACATGGAGACCCAGGTCTGCCAGCTCGATCGCAGTCGCCCGACCGATTCCGGATGATGGCCCGGTGACCAATGCGATCTTCACCGTTGGCACCGTACCGCTAGCTTGCGAACCTGTGACCGAGTGGCCGGCTGTGCTCAATGCCTACGACTTCTTCCTGGGCGAACGTCTCGTCGAGGGCGGTGGCGGAGACATCGCTGTCCGCCTCGACGACCGGGATGTCACCTATGCCGAGGTCGACCTGTTGACGGGTGGCTTCTGCGCCGCGCTGCACAACGCCGGGGTCCAGCGTGAGGGCCGGGTGCTCCTAGTGATGCCGGACGGTCCGCAGTTCGTGGCCGCCCTGCTGGCGACGTTCCGGATTGGCGCCGTCGCCGTGATGGTGAACCCGGGGTTGACCCCGGAGGCGATGGCGGCCATCGTCGACAAGTCGACGGCGACGGCGGCCATCGTTCACCCATCCCATCGAGTGGACTTCGAAGGTGCCGGATCGAGATGGCAGCCCGAGATGGTCGACCCCACCCACGTCGACGTGTCTTCCGACCCGCCAGGGACGGTGCCCACCGGTCCCGATGACCCTGCCATCTGGCTCTTCTCCGGAGGGACCACCGGGGTGCCCAAGGCCGTGGTCCAGACCCACAAGAGCCTGGTGAACACGACCAGACGGTACGGCCAGGGTGCGTTGGGGCTGACGTCAGACGACATCACCATCTCGGTCCCCAAGCTCTACTTCGGCTATGCCACCGGATCCAATCTCCTGTTCCCGTTCTCGGTCGGAGCCTCTGTGGTGCTATTCGAAGACCACGCCACCCCCGAGGCGTTGTTCCGCCGCATCGAACAGCACCACCCAACTGTGATGGTGAACGTGCCGTCCGCGATCAATCAGATGTTGTCCGCACCGGCTGCAGGGACAACTGACCTCTCGAGTCTGCGGTTGGCGACCTCGGCCGGCGAGGCGCTCCCGGAGACTCTCTACCACCAGTGGGTCGATCGCTTCGGGGTCGAGCTGCTCGATGGCCTGGGCACCGCCGAGATGTGGCACATCTTCATCACCAACACGGTGGGTCACGTCCGACCCGGGACCCTGGGCAAGCCGGTTCCCGGGTTCGAGGTGAAGGCCTGTGACGAAGAGGGTGATGAGGTCGACCCCGGTGAGGTGGGCCGACTCTGGGTACGAGGGGACTCCCTGGGTCTGGGCTACTTCGGTGATCCCGAGCAGACGGCCCTGGCCTTTCGTGACGGTTGGTTCGTCGGCGGTGACCTCGTCTCCATCGACCGCGATGGTTTTGTGACGCATCGGGGGCGGGGCGACGACGCCATCAAGGTGAAGGGCAAGTGGTTTCGGCCCCAGGAGGTGGAGTCGACGCTCCTCGACCATCGGGCCGTGGCCGAATGTGCCGTCGTGGCCGTCGAGGATGTCTCCGGCCTGGCCCGACCGGTGGCATTCGTCGTGGTGTCGGAGGCGGTCACCGAACAGGAGCTAATCGACTTCGTCCTGGAGCGGCTGGAGCCCTACAAGCACCCGAGGTCGGTCTATTTCGTCGACACGCTGCCCCAGACCCATCTGGGCAAGGTCGACAGGGGCGCCCTCAGGCGCGCCGCCGGTTGATGCCACCTGGCCCTGGGGCCAATATGACCACCGTGCGTGGGCGTCTTCTCGTTGGTTCTCTGCTCGACGTGGTCGTCTTTGGCGCCGCCGTGGCCGCGGCTCGGGAGGACGAAGGTGTCGACATGGACTCGAAGTCTGAGAACGCCAGTCTCCCGCCCTTCCTGGCGCCGGACGCCGAGGTTCACCCGGGAGTCGCAAATCGTGAGGTCCTGCCACCCGGGTTGGCCAAGAAGCTCGAAGGCAACACGCCACCCGGTCAAGCGAATCGGGATGGGGAGTTCATCCCGCCCGGTCTGGCCAAGAAGGACGAGGGTTGGCTTCCGCCCGGTCTGGCCGAGTAGGGGAAGATCCCACCCGGCCACGCCAAGAGACTGGGAGTCGAGCCCGATCCGGGCAACGAACCCGACGACTGACTTCGCCCGTCGGAAATTGTCCCATGGCTCATTCATGATCGACCCATGGAGCCGACGGTCATGCATGCCGATCTCGATGCTTTCTACGCATCGGTGGAGCAACTCCTCGACCCGACCCTGAAAGGCAAGCCGGTGCTCGTGGGGGGTGGAATCGTCGTGGCGGCTTCCTATGAGGCGCGCGCCTTTGGAGTACGCGCTCCCATGTCGACACGCGACGCACTCGCCCTGTGCCCCCGGGCGGTGGTGGTAGACGGCCACTTCGACCGCTACCTCGAGCTCTCAGAGCAGGTGATGTCGATCCTCGACGACGCCACACCCGTCGTCGAGCAGATCTCTGTCGACGAGGCCTTTCTCGACGTCTCCGGCACCACCCACATCCTGGGCCCGACTTCTGAGATCGCACGCACGATCCGACGCCGGGTTCGCCAGGAGGTGGGGCTGCCCATCTCGATCGGGGTGGCGTCGACCAAGTTCCTTTCCAAGATCGCCTCGGCGCGCGCCAAGCCCGATGGCCTGGTGATCGTCGACCATGGGACCGAGTTGAACTTCTTGCACCCGTTGCCGATCGAGGCCCTCTGGGGTGTGGGGAGGGTCACCGCCGCCAAACTGCATCGGTTCGGCATCGGGACGATCGGCGAGCTCGCCGAGGTGCCTTCCGGTGCGCTCGCGCCACTGCTGGGCCCGGCGGCGTCCGGCGCACTGCAGTCGTTGTCTTGGAACCGCGACCCCAGACGTGTCGAGCGGGGCCGTCGTGCGGGTTCTGTGGGAAGTCAGCAGGCGCTGGGCAGGGGTCTCACCGATCGCGACGAGATGGCGGTGGTGGTGCTCGGCCTGGCCGACCGTGTCGGTCGCCGCCTTCGAGCCAAGGACCGGATGGGGGCCACCGTCACCATGCGCATGCGGTTCCCCGGCCCCCGGGCCATCACCCGGAGCCACACCTTGGGTGCGCCAACGGGCTCGACCGCCGCCCTGGCCAACCTGGGAATGGTGTTGGTCGATCGGGCGCTCGAAGACAATCCCGACGAGACAGTCACTCTGATCGGTCTCTCCGTATCCGGTCTCACCACCGACGACCACCGGCAACTCGAGCTCGATCTCGGCGACGGTGATGTCCTGCGGTCCGGCAGCGATGTCGCTCTACGGAGGAACAGTCTCGAGGACAGTGTCGACCAGGTCCGTGAGAAGTTCGGGCGTGGCTTGCTTCGCTACGGCACCGGCCCGGGCGGGATGGGCGACGACTTCAGGCGTCTGGCGGAGCGCTCATGACGGCACCGCTTCGCCACCGAGTCGGATCGGGCCCTTGCCGGAAGGGTTTATCCCATCCTTGTCGGCATAGAAGGCGCGAACCTCGTCCATGAACCGGTGCCGATCGGCACCCACCTCGATCGCGGGGCTGATGGTGATGGTCTTTTCGACTCTGCTCACGCCGGCGAGCACGACCGGGACTCCGACACGTTCGGCGATCTCGACGAAACCCGATTTCCACTTCGGGGCCGGACCACGGGTCCCCTCGGGTGCCACGACCAGGATCATCCGGCTCTGCGCTTGGAAGGCCCTCTCGACCTGGCCGACGACACCACCGGGTTGAGACCGGTTGACCGCGATCCC
>JBAPYG010000061.1:0-1715 GCA_049284615.1 Acidimicrobiia bacterium | reverse complement strand
CCTGATCTCGAGGCCGGCATCGATGCCGCCCGAGAAGCCCTGACCAACGCGGTCAAGCACTCCGACGCCCAACGGATATCGCTGTTCTCCGAGGTCGTGGACGGGACGGCCTCGATTCACGTCAGGGACGACGGTCAAGGCATCATCGGTGCCGACCTCGACCGTCTCTCGATTCGACTCAATCAGCGAGTGGAATCGGTCGGTGGCCTCGTCGCAGTCGACTCCGGGGGAAGGGACGGGACCGAGGTCAAGATCACGGTGAGGACATGACATGACCCATCGGATCTTCCTGGTGGACGATCACGACGTCGTCCGTGCCGGGATGAGAGCGGTTCTCGACGAGAGCTTCGACATCGTCGGAGAGGCGTACGACGTGCTGACGGCCGTGGAGGGGATCCTGGCAACAGGCCCCGAGATGGTCGTGCTCGACGTCAAGCTCCCCGGGGGTGGAGGCGAAGACGTGATCGAGAAGGTGCGGCGGGTGAGCCCGGGCGTCAAGTTCATGGCCCTCACCGTCTCGTCCTCTCGCGAAGACGTGGTTCGTCTCATGAAGGCGGGTGTGGACGGGTACATAACAAAGAACACGGCAAGCACTGAGTTGCCTAGCCTCATCCATCAGACCCTCGACGGCCAACGGCCGGTCTCCCCCGACGTCGCCGGCTTCATGCTGGACATCGACGAGGACATCGCCGCCGGATCGACCATCGAACGGCTGACCCCACGCGAGCGGGAAGTGGTGAACCTCATCGCCCGCGGCTACTCGTACCGGGAGACGGCGGCCCGTCTCAGCATCTCGGTGAAGACATTGGAGAGCCACATGGGCCACATCTTCGAGAAGTTGTCCGTGGCCAGCCGTCACGAGCTCGCTGCCCTGGCCTACGAAGAGGGCTACGTAGACCGACAAGACGCGTGACGTTCGTCTATCTCGTGGCCATCGGTGTGCTCCTCGTCGCCTCGATCTACCTCGTCATCGGCTGGCTCATGTCCAACGGCCTACGTCACGAGGCGCTGGAGGTCCGGCAGCGCAAGTACGAAAAGGGCATCTGGGTGCGAGCCGTCGGCAACGGCGTCATCGATCTCGAGTCGAAGGAACCCCGTCAGGACATCGGCCACCCCGGCGTGTTCGGTCTGGTCTGGGACGAAGGACATGCCCGCGTCGGCGACGTCGTCGGTGCGGGCGACGGTCGGATCCGCCGTAGCTACATGGCCGGGCCCAACGGTGACCCTCCGGCATGTCAGGGCGCGCTCGACGGCTGCGAGCCGGTCGAGCTGGACGGCTACCTCTTCCAGGGCGACCCTTCGGAATTGGGGCTCGTCTTCGAGGAGGTGCAGTACGAATCACCACTCGGGGCCGTGGCCGCCTGGCTGGTCCCCGGATCGGAGCCAGGAGCCTGGGCGATCCATTGTCATGGCTGGACCGCCGAGCGGAGGGAGCTGCTGCGGATGCTCCCGGCGTTTCACGACGCCGGCCGGACATCGCTCGTCATCGACTATCGCAACGACCCGGGAGCACCGTCGGACCCGACCGGTCGCTATCGCTTCGGGCTCTCCGAGTGGGAAGACGTGGAGGGAGCCGTCAGGTACGCGGTGGCACATGGGGCCACCGACCTGGTGCTGATGGGATGCAGCACGGGCGCCGCGTTGATCATGTCGTTCCTGGAGCGCTCCGACCTCGCCGAGATGGTCTCTGGGGTCGTGCTCGACTCACCGAACAT
>JBAPYG010000060.1:0-1773 GCA_049284615.1 Acidimicrobiia bacterium | reverse complement strand
CGACAGGTCCGAGCGCACCGACGTCTGGTTCCTGTGGGAGGAACGCGACGATCCGGCGATCGTCGACTCGCTGACCATCAAGGAAGGCATCGACGAGGTCCTGTACGTCCAGGGTGCGGTGGTGTGGCGCGCCGACGGAGCGCAATTGACGCGTAGCGGTAGGGGGAAGGTGATCGGGACCGACTTGTACAAGTCGCTCACGTCCCGCAACGTGAACACGGTGCGAAAGATCCATGCGCTCATGGAGGAGCTGGCCCTCGGGTAGGAACCATCGTCTCTCCGGTCTACTGTGCGCGTATGACGGCGATCGCTGTGCTCACATCCGGCGGTGACGCCCCCGGCATGAATGCCGCGATCAGGGCGGTGACCAAGGTGGCGGCCTCCCACGGTGTACCGACGTGGGGCGTGGAGAAAGGTTACGACGGCCTCATCGACGGCGTGTTCCGACCTCTGATCCGACGCAACAAGGCGGGAAACCCGGCCCCACTCCACGAGGTCGAGAGTGAGGGGGGTCAGGGCGGGACGATCCTCGGCTCCAGCCGCAGTGAGCGGTTCTACGATCGTGAGTCACGGGTGGTTGCCGCACAGCAACTCGAGGCGTACTCGATAACCGGTGTCATCGTCATCGGCGGCAATGGGTCGATGGCCGGGATCCACGCCCTCTCCCAGGAGACCGATGTCCCCATCGTGGGCATCCCGGCATCCATCGACAACGACATCGGGCTCACCCGTGAGGCGTTGGGCGTCGACAGCGCGCTGAACACGATCGTCGAGGCGTGCGACAACATCTCCGACACGGCCCGTTCGCATCATCGGGCCTTCATCGTCGAGGTGATGGGGAGAAAGTCCGGGTATCTGGCCATGGCCGCCGCCGTCGCCACCGCAGCCGACGCGGTTCTCATGCCCGAGCGCCCCCACAACCGCGATGAGGTGATCGACTCGGTGGTGAAGTGCATCGAGACCAGCTTCGATGCGGCCCGGGACAAGACCCGGGTTCTCATCATCAAGGCCGAGGGCGTGCCGGTCCCGACCCACGAGATCGTGGAGGAGGCGGCGCGACGCTGCAACCTCGACGGCTCGAACTACGAGATCAGGGGCACCGTGCTCGGTCACGTGGTCCGGGGTGGCGATGCCTCGTTCCGTGACCGTCTGCTCGCCGGGCGGTTCGGTCGGGTCGCCGTGGACGCGGTGCTCGATGGTCACGGCGACGTCATGACCGGGTGGAACATCGGGGTCGACATCGGGCGACCCACCACCGACGATTGGATCAGGCTGTTCGACATCCCCGACGTGCTGGCCGAGACCGAGTCGTTGCTGGACGGGTCGTCGTCGGTCTCGATCGACCGCGTGTCCCGCATGGAGGCGATCCAAGGAGTGCTGGCCCTCTAGAGGTTGCGGAACACCTCGGGTGCGATCGGGTCTTGCTCGCGGCGTCTCGACCCGAGACCTGAGAGGTACTGATTGGGAAATCCGTGGCCCGGATATCCGAGGTCGATGGCGGCGTTCATGGTCCAGTACGGATCGATGAGGTGGGGCCGCGCCATCACGACCAGATCGGCGCGACCTGACACCAGGATGTTGTGGATGTCGTCGATCGACGAGACCGCTCCCACGGTCATGGTGGCGATGCCCGCCTCGTTGCGGATCCGATCGCTGAACGGCGTCTGGTAGAGCCTCCCGTACTCGGGTCGGGCATCGGTCGAGGTTTGGCCGGTGGAGACGTCGATCAGGTCACACCCGAGATCTCTCAGGCGGCGGGCGAACTCCACGGCA
>JBAPYG010000059.1:0-2918 GCA_049284615.1 Acidimicrobiia bacterium | reverse complement strand
GGACCGTCCTCCACGAGCTGGGGCATCACCTCGGCATCGACGACCGGAGGCTCACCGAGCTCGGCTGGGACTAGCGGCGTCTGGTCTCTTTGATGCCGGCCGAGCGCAATACCTTGGCGGGCACCCCGAACTCACGCCATGCCGTGTATGTGATCCCCTTTCGCTCGGAGTAGGCAGCAGCGTGGTCGACGAAGCCAGCCTCGAGTCGATCGAGGTCTGCTGCGTCCTCCAGGTCGGCCAGGGCCTGGCTGATATCGAGACGAGATTGGAGCAGGTCGACGACTTCGAGTGGCTCTTGCGTGCCCTCGAGCTTGGCATTGACCTTGTCCAGACGCCCCTCCAGACTCTCCTTGGTCACGGGACGGCCCGGCTTCTTGGCGGCGATCGCCTTCAGGTAGGCCTTGATGGCGCGAGCCTGTTTTCGTCCTTCGGCCAGGGCCAGTTTGTGCTCTTCCGACATCGGCATGACGCCGATGATGACACAACGCTTCGTTGGATGCGCATCGCCGAGGAAGGGCGGGCCGGGACTCCGCGATTGGGATTGGGGGGCGAGAGTCGCAGAGTCCCTTTTGATGGCCCGCAGCACCGAGCGACGTGGGGGCAATCCAGAGTCGCCCGGAAGGCATCAACCTATACCGGTCGTGGCAATTAGCCAGGAATTCCCGGCTTTGCTGTGGTTACGCACCACGGAACGTGAACCGAGGCGCGGCCCATTTTTGCCCCATCCAACCTCCCACGGGGTGCGACTCCCCGTCTCGTGGACCATCTTACGCCCATTCACAAGTGTGTCGGACCCAGAGTGGTCCAGGATTCAAATCCAGTTGCGGACGTATCGGGCGGCCGCATCCGGGTGATAGAAGATGCTGTGTCCCAGACCATCGAGCGTGTCGGGGCTCTCTCCCCGAAATCCCGCCAAGGTCGTCACGACTTCTTCGAAGACGGTGAGCGAGGCCGTGCCGTGAGCAAAGCGCAGGTTGACAGGGCATGACAAGATCTCCTGTGGATCGAAGATCTCCAGGGTCAAGGGGATGTCGCCCCGAATCAAGGACTCGGCATGAGTGGCCGTTCGTCTCGCGAACCAGGCTCCGCCCTCAGGTGGCGCGAACAAGCTCGTCCCGTTCTCGACGAATCCGACTGCGGCCCGTCCCAGCTCGTCGACGGCTCCCGACCAGTCCCCCTCATGTGTGCGCAGGTGCTCAGATACGACAGCCTCTACCCGGAGTCGCAGGGCTCTCCCCGCGTCGGTCACCTCGAAGACACCTGGCTCGTAGCACAAGACGGTTCTCAGGAGATCGGGGTGTGAGAGCGCCATTCGCAACGTCACCAGGCCACCGGCGCTCGCCCCGAGCACCGTGACATCATCCAGGGTCAGGAAGTCGATCAATGCGATGGCATCACCGGCGTGTCGGGCAGTGTCGGACGGCCAGGATGCGCTGTCGCTCCTTCCGGTGCCGCGGCGGTCGTAGCTCACCACCGTGCAAGCCGTCGCCAGACGCTCGGCTATCCCCCGGTAGACCTCGGCATCTTCGTCGGCGGCTCCCACCAGCAGAACCGCCGGGCCGGATCCACGAACCTCGACATGGAGACTCGCATCGTCGACCCGGACCGAATGGACTGTCGGTGGTGGCGCCCCCTCCAGCAAGTCGGGGTTCCGATCGGTTGGCTTCACTGTGCCGACCATATCCACGCAGGCAACGATGCGACCCGACGCCTGCGTAGTAACAGCTGACGCTGCACCGAAGTTACGATTACCGCGTGTCTGTCGAACACACAGTCAGGGCCCTCGACGAATCGACCTGGCCGGCCTACGCCGCGCTGGCAGAGGGCAGCGGCGGATTCCCCAGCGGCTGTTGGTGCATGGGATTCCACCCAGAGGGTGTCGGCAAGGGCACCACTGCGGCGCAGAACCGGGAGCGCAAGATGGCTCGCGTGCTCGAGGGCACGACCCACGCCGCGCTCGTGTTCGACGGTGACTCGTGCGTCGGCTGGTGTCAGTTCGGCTCACCGGCCGAGCTGCCCCGGATCAAGAGTCGAGCGGAATACGAGCGGACGGCGACCTCCGTGCCAGATTGGCGGATCGCGTGTTGTTACGTCGCCAAAGGTCATCGCCGTCAGGGAGTTGCGGCCACCGCCCTGGCCGGTGCCCTCGACCTGATCGCGGAGCTAGGGGGCGGCGTTGTCGAGGGATATCCGGAGCCCGCCGGGGCGGTGCCTGCGGGCTTCCTGTACAACGGAGCGCTCTCCACCTACGAACAGTTGGGTTTCGCCCGCGATCGGATGATCGGCAAGCATCGCTGGGTGGTGACCCGGCTGGTCGAACCGGCCCGCTGAGAGACTGCCTTTTGGCATGAGGCGGTTCATCGACTTCATGCTCGCGTTCGGCGCCTTCCCCCTCGAAGGCGTTGCACCTTTGCGGAAAGAAGCTTGGACTTGCACGGGCGAGCTTTCATCGTTTGTAGTCGATGAACGATGAGTGAACTACCAGACAAGGGTGCTGAGGAGTACGCCCGCTGGTTCCAGTGCCTAGCGGACCCGACCCGGATCAAGATTCTCCATTTCGTGGCGAGGTCCGGTCGTGTGCTAACCGTCGGCGAGAGTCGATGCGGTCGGCAAGGGCCAATCAACGGTGTCCAGACATCTCCAGGTGCTGGCAGAAGACCGCTATGTGTTCTGTGAACCAGATGGCATCCGCAATCTCGTCCGGATCAACGAATCGTGCATGGCTGCGCTGCCAGGGGCCGCTGCGACCATCATGGCCACCGATACAGGTGCGCATGAGGCTGGCTAGTACTCGACGGCGAACCGACAGGCGACTCATGGACTCATCAAAGGTTCGGGAGCGGCGCATTGTTTCATGCACAGGGGCCGAAGTCTCAATCGTCGCCTTCACGACCGACAGCAAGGAGTCACAACGGTTC
>JBAPYG010000058.1:0-2706 GCA_049284615.1 Acidimicrobiia bacterium | reverse complement strand
CTTCCGACACGACGACCTCACTGTGGTCAACCTGGAGTGCGCCCCGACCGACATGGTCGCTCCTGAGCCCAAGGAGTTCGTCTTCCGTTGCCCCACCGATTCGCTCGCATCACTGCTCCCGGCTGGGGTCGAGGTGGCCAACATGGGGAACAACCACAGCGGCGACCATGGCAAGGGGGGCCTGGTGGACGGGCGCGCCAACATCATCGCCGCCGGTGTGGCGCCCGTCGGCGCCGGTCGAGATGCTACCGAGGCAGGTGAGCCGGCCGTCTTCGAGATCAAAGGCTGGAAGGTCGCCGTCGTTGGATTTGGCGGGGTCTTCCCCACCCCGGATTGGTTCGCCACCGAGGACCGGCCGGGCATGCGCGACGGCGATGACATCCCGACGATGGTCGAGGCTGTGGCCGCAGCGGATGCCGTTGCCGACATCGTCGTCGTGACGATCCACTGGGGTGTCGAGCTGGACACCGTTCCCCGACCCGAGGATGTCGAGCGTGCGCAGGCGATGATCGAGGCAGGGGCCGACGTGATCTTTGGCCATCATGCCCACAGACTGCAGCCGTTCGAGATGGTCGGTGATTCCGCAGTTTTCTGGGGCCTTGGTAATTTTGTCTGGCCAAGACAGTCCACTGCCGGTTCGACAACCGGCGTCGCCCGCGTGGTCGTCAACCCCGATGGGAGGATCGAGGCTTGTTTGATACCGGCGTTCATCGAGGAGCCGGGCCAACCTGTCCTCACCGGGGATCCCGCCTGTGGGCCGGAACGTTAGGAACGACATGCAAGAGCGATCAGGGCCGATCTTTCTCGTCATCGCCTTTGGAGCGATGCTCGGTTTCATCGCGTTCCTGCTCGTCGGGCCGCGCGATGCGAGCGGAGAGACGCTGACGGCACCCGACAGCACCACCGCCACCACCCAGGCAGATGGCGGCGGATCCGACGGCACCACCGCCCCCGGCTCCACCCAGGGCGACGACGGCCCCAGCCCGTCCAGCACGACCATGCCCGGTGGTCAAACTCGTGACCCGAACACGATCCCGGGCTCGACGGTCGGCCAGCCCTGGGGCAGCACGGTCGGGCTGGTGATGTTTCGGGGGAACCCGACACGCACGTATTACGGCACAGGCCCGATCGCGGACTCACCCTCCCAACTGTGGAGCTATCCGGACAGCGGCATGTGCTCCGAGTCGACGAACCTCGGTGAGACCACGGTTTGGTGTGGCATGGGATGGACCGGCCAGCCCTCGGTCTGGGAGCGCCCCGACGGGGTCACCGAGCTGATCTTTGGCGCATACGACCGCTCACTCCACTTCGTCGACGCCGAGACGGGGGAGGAGCTGCGACCGGAGTTCCCCACCGGCGACATCATCAAGGGGAGCGTCTCCATCGACCCCGACGGCTACCCCCTCCTCTACTCGGGATCCCGCGACAACAAGCTCCGGATCCTGGCTCTCGATCGCGCCGAGCCGACCGAGTTGTGGTCTCTCGACGCATATGCGGTGGATGGGATCTGGAACGACGACTGGGACTCCAACCCGGTGATCATCGACGACATGATGTACGAGGGCGGTGAGAACGGTTGGTTCTTCGCCTACGAGTTGAACCGGGGTTACGACGCCGAGGGGAAGGTGACGGTCGATCCGCAGATCAAGTTCTCGATGCGGGGCTGGACCCAGGAGCAGTTGGACAATCTCGCCGATGAGAACGTCTCTATCGAGAGCTCCGTCGTCGCCTACGACGATCGGATCTACTTCTCCAACTCGGGCGGTCGGATCGTGGGAGTCGATGTCTCCGACGTCCGCAACGGCAATGCTCCCGTCGTGTTCGACTATTGGGCCGGTGGCGACATCGACGCGTCGCTCGTGGTCGACGAGGAGGGGTTCGTGTACGCCTCCATCGAGTACGAGCCGTCACAGATGGGGCCGATCGAGCAGGCGCGTCAGGACGAGGTCGGCCAATTGGTGAAGCTCGACCCGTATACCGACGGAGACCCACGTGTGTGGGGCATCGACCTGTCCGTGGCTGGGAGCGATTCGGGTCTCTGGGCCACTCCCGCCCTGTACGAGGGTCACCTGTACACCAACACCCACCAGGGCTCTCTGATAGTCGTCGACACGCACAACGGAACCATTGTCTGGCAGGACGGAACTGTCGGTTGGCACTCCTGGTCGTCGCCGTCGGTCGTCGACGACACTCTCGTCGTGGCCACGTGCACCGGCCAGGTGCGTGGCTACTCCCTGGCCAACCCTGGCGCTCCCGAGCTCCTCTGGACCGTGTCACCGGGAGAGTCCTGCCTCGAGGCGACTCCGGCCATCTGGGAGGGGACGATCTATCTCGGATCGCGCGATGGGTACCTGCGAGCCTTCCGGTAGAGACGTGATTGGCCCCCAACCACGTCGCAGTCGATCCCTGAGACCGATGTTGGCCGTGCTCACCGTCGTGATCGTGGCCTGTGCCGGCCCGGGCTCCGACGAGGTGACGACGACTTCGACGCTCGGCGTGACCACCACCTCTGCCCCGGCGACCTCGACGACACAACCACCGCCTGACTGTCCGCCGGCTCCATACGAGTTGACCGTGCTTCCCGTCGGCGTCGGGGAGGGTGAGCTCGAGTCGAGCACCCTCGATCCCGATGTCTGGACCTCGGTGCCCGGTTCGAACACCACTTTCGTCCCTCGCAGTGACGACACCGTCGCCGTCGCCCTCATC
>JBAPYG010000057.1:0-5277 GCA_049284615.1 Acidimicrobiia bacterium | reverse complement strand
TTTGCCCTCCATGAGGCGGTGCGTGCGGTGTTCGAGGCCACCGACTCCGACTACGCCTACGTCGATCGCACCGTCGAGGTAGATGGGGAGCCGGGATGGGAGATCGTGGCCAGTGCAGCTCACGGGGTCGACGATTCGGGCAGTGCCTGGCAGACCGGCCGCTACCTCCTGATCCCCACGACATACCGAGCCCTCCTGGCCGGGGAGGCCTCGGTCGTCCGCACCAGCGAGCTCGAAGGGCCGGAGAGGGCACTGTACGAGGGCGACAACATCGTCTCCGAGCTGTGCGTCCCGATATTCGTCGGCGAGGAGTTCCGTGGGTCGATCGGCTTCATCGAGTACTCAGAAGAGCGTCGTTGGACGGAGGACGAGATCCAGACCCTTTGGAGGGCCGCCGACATGGTTGGCGCCTATTGGAGACGCCACGATGACGCCGATGCGTTGAAGAGCTCGAACGAGTCGAAGGACAAGCTGCTGGCATCGGTCTCCCACGAGATCCGGACGCCCCTGACCGCCATCGTGGGTCTCTCCGAGGAGATCGTCTCCAATCGGGCCAGCATGGGGCCCGAAGAGCTCGACGAGCTGAATGGAATCATCGCCGTGCAGAGCCGCGAGCTGGCCGAGCTGGTGGAGGATCTGCTGGTCGCCTCTCGCGCCGACTTCGGGAATCTCTCGATCCGGCCCGAGGTAGTCGATCTGCAAGAGCAAGTCGAGCGGGTCCTGGACGGTCTGCGCGAGTCGAACCCGACCAACAAGACGGTGGCCTTCACGGGCGCTTCGCTGAGCGCATGGGCCGATCCGCTGCGGGTGCGTCAGATCATGCGCAACCTCGTGACCAACGCCATCAAGTACGGGGGTGATCGGGTCGTCGTGGCCGTGCGAGAGCAGGAGGACCGAGTGACGGTCGTGGTGGCCGACAACGGCGTGGGCGTCGCCGAGCGTGAGGCCAAGCTGATCTTCGAGCGCTACTACCGGAGTGCGCAGTCGCCAACCCAACCGGGCTCGGTCGGCATCGGTCTGGCGGTATCGCGGCAGCTCGCGGAGATGATGGGGGGCACTCTCACATATGTTCCGGGCGGCTCCCAGCATCACTTCGAGCTGAGTCTCCCCCTGGCCACCGAGGGTGCGGAGAACCTCGTTCCCGAGCCTGCCTGATTCGCCGGAATCCGGTAGTCGCGTAGAATTCTCAGCCTGGGGAAATGAGCTCTTCACCTCTCAAACGTCGTCTATGGATCGGTGGTGCCGTCGTGGCGCTGCTGCTTGTTGGCGCGGGCGCGGTATTCGCCGCGTACACCTGGGGAGACGTGAATCGCGTCTCGATCGACCGACCCGAGGCCGATGACTCCAACGGGCCGATCGCCTCGGAGGAAGACCCCGGCCCGGTGGACGATGGCGACGGCGCGGATGAGCAGGAGCCGGTCATCGTCGACCCTGGTCGTCAGGTCTTCGTCCTCGTAGGATCAGACTCGCGGGAGGATCTCACCGATACCTCGGGATTCGGTGAGTTCGAGGGGAATCGCGCCGACGTCGTGATGGTCCTGTTCAAAGAACCGGATGGCACGGGACTTCTGTCCATTCCCCGTGACCTGCTCGTTGGGAACCCCTGTGGGGGACGCGACGACCGGATCAGCTCGATGCTCGAAGGCTGTGACGACTACAACGGGCCCACCCTCCTCACATTGGCGGTCGAGAACCTCATCGGACATCCCGTCGATCACTTCGCTCTCGTCGACCTTGCCGGCTTCCAGGAGGCAGTCGATGCCCTCGGCGGCTACGAGATCTGCGTCGACAACCCGGTGCGAGACATCCGTGCCAAGCTCGAGCTGCCCGCCGGATGCACCCAGGCCGACGGAGAGCAGACGCTGGCGTGGATGCGGTCACGCCGGACCCAGGAGCTGACCGACAGTGGATGGCGAACGATGACCGGGGTCAACGACCTGGCGCGCAACGAGAGACAGCGTTCGTTCCTCATCGACATGATGAGTCGTATGGGCGACATCACCAGCCCACGGTCGATGCTGTCGGCGGCCCAGAAGGTGGCGCCGTTCGTCACGATCGACTCCGAGCTGACCCTGCTCGACGCGGTCGACCTGGCGATGACGATGAAGGGCCTGGGGTCGGGTGCCATCGTCGAGCTCGAGATCCCGGTCAGCGACGCAACCACCGAGGGTGGGGCGGCGGTCCTGGTTCCGACCCAGCCCGTCGACGAGATCGTCGCAGACTTCCTCTCGACAACGGCCAGCAGCCCGGCTCGGGTCTTCCTCGGCCTGGCGGGCTGAGCTCGACGCCCGTTCGATCGTTGTCATCCCTGCTGCCTCCGGGTCAGATCGAGACGCGGAGGTTCCCCGTGGTCGGCGAGCGCTCGCCCGCTCCGGCGATCGCGGACTGGAGCCTCACCGTCGATGGTCTCGTCCACCGACCCAGGACCTCGACTCTCGACGATTTCCTCCGCCTCGAGCACCGCGAGATCACTTTCGACATCCACTGCGTGACCAGTTGGACCCGATTCGACAGCACTTTCACCGGCGTGCCACTGCATCTCATCGTCGACCCTCTGCCTGGGGCGAGATATGTGTCTTTTGGCTCGTTCTCCGACCACGACCACCACACGTCTCTGCCTGTCGGGTATGCCCTGGAGCACTCCTGGGTGGTCCATCGCTTCGCAGGCGAACCATTGTCCTCGGAGCACGGTGGGCCGGTCCGGGTGGTGACCCCTGGGAAGTACTTCTACAAGTCGATCAAGTGGCTGCGCTCGATCTCTCTCCTGGCTCACGATCGTCTTGGCTGGTGGGAGACCAACTCGTCCTATCACAACAACGCCGACCCTTTCGCTGGTGACGAGCGCTTCACGACAGGATCGCTCCGGCCCGAGCAACTCCGCCGATTTCTCGAGTCGGTCGATTACGACAAGTACAGGGGGCGGTTGATGATCGGGCTCGATCTGAGGACTTGGGCACCGGCGTCGGGGGATCTCCGACGTCTCTACCTGAAGAACTGCGACCTGCGAGGGGTCGATCTGCGCGGAGCCGATCTCCGCGGCTCCAACCTCAGCCTCAGCCAACTGTCAGGAGCCATTCTGGCGGGCGCCGACCTGAGCGGGTCGGACCTGGAGGGCGCCGACTTCACCGGGGCAGATCTCACCGACGCCGACCTCTCCGGGACGGCTCTGTCGGCGGCCAGATTCGATGGGGCCATGGTCGATGGCGCGTGTTTTGACGAGAGCTGGGGCCTGGTCGAGAGCCAGCAGAGGCTGTTGGGTGTTGAACGCGAAGATCTCCGGTAGTCACTGTCCGGGTCATGACGCATTCGTCGAGCAGTTGGTGGGCCACCGCATAGCGGGCGATTCCACCTGCCATGATGTCGCCGCCGGCTCCGGCGGCGTTTTGTTGTCACGAGGAACTGAAAATGACTGATCGAGAAAGAGTCTTCTCCGGGATGCAGCCCACCGGGGACATCCACATCGGCAATCTCATGGGTGCGTTGAGCAACTGGGTCGCCATGCAGTCGGACTACGACACCATCTACAACGTCGTCGACCTGCATGCGATGACGATCCCGTTCGACCCGGAGACATTCCGCAAGGAGCGGATCGCCCTGGCCAAGATGATCCTCGCGGTGGGGGTCGACCCGAATCGGTCGCTGTTGTATTACCAGTCCGACCTGGCGCAACACGTCGAGCTGACCTGGATCCTGTCGGTGATGACCGGCATGGGGCAGTTGGAGCGCATGACCCAGTACAAGGAGAAAGCGGACAAGGCCGGTCAGAATCTCGGCCTCTTCGCCTACCCCGTCCTGATGGCGGCCGACATCCTGATCCACAGGGTGCATGCGGTGCCGGTCGGCGACGACCAGACCCAGCATCTCGAGCTGACCCGCGACCTCGCCGAACGTTTCAACAGCCGTTTTGGTGAGGTCTTCCCGATCCCGGAGCGGATCACACCCGAGATAGGAGCCAGGGTCATGTCCCTGCAAAGCCCGACCGAGAAGATGTCGAAGTCAGACCCGAGCCCGAAGTCACGCATCCTCCTTACCGACTCCACAGACACGATCGTCAAGAAGGTCAAGTCCGCGGTCACCGACACCGGCTCCGAGGTGGAGTTCGACTGGGAGGAGAAGCCGGGGATCTCCAATCTCCTCGAGATGTTCTCCTACTTCAGCGGGCGCACGATCGACGACCTGGTGGCCGAATACCGAACCGGTGGATACGGCCGGTTCAAGCTGGCTGTTGCCGAGGCCGTGTCCGCGGGTATCGGGCCCATTCGCGAAGCCTACGAGGGAACGTCCGACGAGACGGTTTCCAAGGTCATGGCCGAGAGCGCCGAGCGTGCCGCCATCTCGGCAGACGCCACTCTGGCCGTGGTCAAAGAGGCCGTCGGGCTGGGCTGACCGAACAGGGCATTCAGGGTGGGGCGCACCGGGCAGGCCCGGAGCGCCCCATCGTCTGTGAACGCTGTCTAGGTGAGGTCCGCGCACGCGATCTTGGCCCCACCCGGGGCGTGGATCACCACGGACACCGCAGACGACCCGGCCACCGCCCCGACCAGGGTCTTGCCCGAGGCCGTTCCGTTGGGTCGTGCCGTGAATGGCCCCGGCCAGATCTCCGATCCGTCCAAGGCACCGCCCGGGACCGCTTCGCCGAACGAGTAGTGGCCTCCGGCGTTGCCCTGGTCACACGGTTGATTGTGCACATGGGAGCCATAGGTGAGACCTGGCTCCAGACCATGCGCCATCACGATGACGATCGTCTGGTTGGGCGTGCGAACCATCCGGGCGAAGCCCCCCACCTCGTACCCGAGTGCATCGCCTTCGGCGAAGGTGATGAGCGACCCGTCGGTCACTTCGGTGTCGTTGGCCACGGCCGGGGTCGCCAGCAGGGCCACCAGGATCGTCGCTGCCAGTGTCGTTGTCGTCTTCTTCTTGCTCCACATCGTCATTGGTCCTCCTCGAACCGGGTTGTCAATAGGACCGACGATCGAGGCGCTGATTCAGGTGACACCGAATTTCCCATCGTTGTCACCGAGATCGCCCCGGAGTTCGTCAGTAGGGCATGGACGAAGGAGGTCGATATTGAATTGGAAGGGACGAATCGCCGTGGTGATGGTGGCTGTAGGTATCAGCGCGGGTGTCTTCGACTCGGCTGTCGGCTCTCTGGTCCCGGCTCCCGTCGGCATCGCGTTGCTCGTGCTCGGAGTCGGGCTGGTCTGGCGCTACACACCGGGATTCTGGAAGATCGTATTGACCTCCCTCATCGGAGGTTTCGTGGCAGGGCTGCTGATC
>JBAPYG010000056.1:0-5379 GCA_049284615.1 Acidimicrobiia bacterium | reverse complement strand
CCTGAAGGGGGACCGTGGGAGGGATCGCCACCACCGATCTCCCCCATGGACGAGACCACAGTGTCCCAGAGCTGTCCGCAACGCCGCTCTGCGAGCATCCCGACGTGAGCCAGCGCCAGTTTCGTCGACTCGGCAGCCAGCGCCACGTTCATGACATGGAAGTTGCCGTTGGAGAGGACCCGCTCCGAATCGACATCCACCATCGGATTGTCCGCGGACGCATTCAGCTCCCTCACGAGGTCGGTGGCGAGACGAGAGAGCATGTCACGAGCGGCCCCATGCACCTGGGGGACGACACGAAAGCTGATCGGATCCTGCACCGAGGCCGTTGCCGGGTCGATGCGGGCGCTTGCCGCAAGCGCATCTCGCAGGTTGTGAGCCGTCTCGGCCTGGCCCGGGCTGTGACGGACCCCTGACACGGCCGGATCTATGAACGACGGGTTGGCCCCGAAGGCTTCCATAGAAATCGCGGCAACGAGATCGGCCAGGTCGAGCAGTCTGCTCAGGTCCTGCCAGGTCGAGATCCCGTGGCCGATGGTGATCGCATTGGATGAGATGATCCCCAGGGCGTCTTTCGGCTGGAGGGTCACCGGGGTGATGCCCGCCTGATCGAGGGCGTCGACAGCGGGCACCACCTTCCCGCGAAAGTCGACCTCACCCCGGCCCAGCATGGCCCGGCCCAGCAGGGCCAACTGCCCCAAGTCGCCGGCGCCGACCGAGCCGAAGCGAGGGACGATCGGATGGACACCTCGGTTGAGCATCGTCTCCAGTGTTCTCACCACATCCATTGAGACTCCGGCGCCTCCACGGGCGAACCCGTTGAGACGTGCCACCATCCCGGCACGAACGAGCCTGACGGGCAGCGGCTCGCCGAGCGCTCCGAGGTGCATCTCCACCAGAAATGGCTGCATGGCGGCTAGTGCCTCGTGGGGCAGACGCTGGTCACGGGCGTGCCCCACCCCCGTCGTCACCCCATAGATGGCATCGCCCCTTTCGACGGCCTTGTCGACCACGTCCCGACTCCGCCCGATGAGCTCGAATGTCGCCTCGGTGAGCTTCACGGGGGCTCCCTCGGCCACCGAGAGGACCTCCTCGAGGGTCAGATCGGATTGGGAGATCTCAACAGTTCGTGCGTCCATGCCTCTCCGTATCTGGACCTGGCACTCGGGACAACGAAGCTAGCAACCCGCTGCGAACCCCCGGTCCGCGTCGTAGCCTCACTCTCAAACGATCAAGGAGACAGCTAGACAATGACCACCCACAGATACGGGTTCGGCATCGAGACACAGCTGAGCCTCGACGAGGCGGAAGCGAGGATGCGCTCGGCTCTGGCAGACGAGGGGTTCGGGATCCTCACCGAGATCGACGTGGCCGCCACGCTCAAGAACAAGCTGGACGTGTCAGTCCCGCCGTATCGCATCCTGGGAGCCTGTAATCCGCAACTGGCCCACGAGGCTCTCAAAGCCGAGCAGAGCATCGGTTTGTTGCTGCCGTGCAATGTGATCATCTACGAGACCGACGATGGAAGCGTCATCGAGGTCCTGGAACCCAATCTGATGGCCGAGCTCACGAGCAACAACGACCTCGGAGAGCTCGCCAAGAACGCCAGAAGTCGCCTGGAGCGTGCCCTGGCGACGGTCGCCGGCTAGGTCCCGGCCGCACGGGTTGGTTGCGACCCGGATATGGTTCAGGGGTGCGAGGAATCATCAGGTCGACTCTTGCCGGCGCGGTCGGAGGAGCCGTCGGCACCCTGTTCATGGACCTTCTCTGGTATCGCCGCTACCGGGACTCCGGCGGCGACCAACCCTTTGCGCCGTGGGAGACCTCTGCCGGCACAACCGGTTTCGAGGATGCGGCCGCACCGGCACGCACGGCAAAGGCCATGGCCGAGCTCTTCGGTGTCGAACTTCCCGATTCGAGCGCCCGCGCCTTGAACAATGGAGTCCACTGGATCACAGGTATCGCATGGGGCAAGGCTCATGGCGTGGTCGCCGGAACCGCCAACGGCGCCAGCCCCTTCACCGGGCTGGTGACCGGTGTGGTGGCCTGGGCCACCAGCTATGTGGTGCTGCCGAAGCTGGGGGTCTACGAGGAGATGAGTGAGTACGAGCCGGAGGTCCTGTGGCAGGACCTCTCCGCTCATCTCGTCTACGGCTCGGTCCTCGGGACCGTGTACTGGGCCCTTAGCCGAAGGCCGGCAGGGACATAGCCCCAGGCACTCGGTCTGGCTTGACCGACGCCGACCCGGAGAGGCATGACCCATCCGATCGACGCGCATGCCACTCCGCGCCACCATAAGATCGCCACGCGTTGATCCACACGTTCCTGTTCACCGATATCGAGTCGAGCACACGTCTTTGGGAAGAGCACCCAAGCGAGATGCAATCTGCGCTGGCCCGTCACGACTCGATCCTCGACGCCGCCGTCACCGCCGCGAACGGCCGCGTGTTGAAGACGACCGGTGACGGGATGATCGCCATCTTCGACACGCCCCGGGACGCGATCGCCGCCTGCATCCAAGGCCAAAGCCAGATCACATCGCAGCGATGGGAGACGACCGACCCGGTCAGGGTCAGAATGGGGATGCACACGGGCGATGCCGAAGAGCGAGACGACGACTACTTCGGGCCGACCCTGAATCGCACGGCACGGATCATGGCCGCGGCTCACGGCGGCCAGGTGCTCCTCTCCGACTCCGCGGCGACCCAGGTGCGCAGCGGTCTGACGGGAGCAACGACTCTTCGCGACCTCGGCACCCACCGACTCAAGGACCTGACCACACCGGAGCACCTGTATCAGCTGGTCAGCTCGAACATCCCGAGCGAATTCCCACCACCGAAGACCCTCGACTCCACACCAAACAACCTCCCCTTCCAAACGGCCGAGTTCTTCGGGCGTGAGCGCGAGCTCGCCGCCGTCGGCGAGCTGCTGGACGACCCGGCCATCCGGCTCATCACCCTCCTCGGTCCCGGGGGGACGGGCAAGACCCGTCTCGTCATCCAGACAGCAGCCGAGCACGTCGACCGGTTCGAACACGGCGTCTTCTTCGTCGACCTTTCGGCGGAACGGGAGGCGGAAGGGGCCTTCGAGGCGGTGGTCAGAGCACTCGATGTCCCTGTCGGCGCGGAGGGAGACTCGCTGACGGCCCTCCAGACCCGTCTGCGCGATCGGGAGTTGCTGCTGGTCCTCGACAACTTCGAGCAGGTGACCGTGGCCGCCCCCGGCGTCGTGGAGATCCTGGAGTCGTGCCCCCGGCTCCAGATCCTGGTCACCTCCCGGGAGGCGCTGAGAGTGCGTCCCGAGCGTATCTATCAGGTGCCGCCGATGGGGTTGCCCGACCAGGACGCCACACCGACTGAGATCGCCGGAGCCGAAGCGGTGCGGCTGTTCGTGGAGCGGGCTCGGGCGATCCGCCCCGACTTCGTCCTCGGCGACGAAGAGGCCATCACCGTGGCTGCGATCTGCGTCCGGCTCGACGGTTTGCCCCTCGCCATCGAGCTGGCCGCGGCCCGTCTCAACATCTTCTCGCCAGGCGACCTACTCGGTCGCATCACCGAGCGCATGGACGTCCTCGCCACCCGCAGTCGGGACCGCCCCGAACGCCAACAGACGCTGTGGGGCGCCATCGGTTGGAGCTACGACCTCCTCGACGATGCCGACCGAAGAGTGTTCACCCTCATGTCGGTCTTTTCGACAGCCTCGTTGGAGGCCCTCGAGGAGGTGTCGGCCGCAGTGATACCAGGAGTCGACGTCATCGAGAGCCTGGCCTCACTGGTGGATCAGAGTCTGATCCGAAGTCAGGATGTGACCGGCACCCGACGATTCTCGATGCTGCAGACGGTGCGGGAGTACGCATTCGACCGGCTCGTCGCCGACCCGGACTTGGCGACGCGGGTCGAGGAAGCGCACGCCATCTACTACTCCGAGTACACCCGGTCCCTGGCCGATTTGCTGGCGGGGCCCGAGCGGCTGGACACTCTCGACCGGATGTCGCTCGAGCTGGGGAATCTGCGGGCGGCATGGAAACATTGGGTGGAGGAGGGCGCTCTCGAACGGCTCTTCGCCCAGCTCGATGGTCTATGGGCACTCAACGATGCCAGGGGCTGGTATCACGCCGCCCTCGAACTCGCCCGGGACATGCTCGGCGTCCTCGCCGAGTCGGACGACACCCTGGACCATGCCGACGAAGAGCTGGCGCTGAGGGTGAGCCTGGCCAGGGCCATGATGGCGATTCGGGGGTTCAGCCCCGAAGTCGAGGTCGAGTTTCAGCGGGCGCTCGAATTGGCCGAAGGCAACGCATCGAACCAGGTGCCGGTGCTCCGAGCTCTCAGCACCTACTACATCATGACGGTGCAGTTGGACAAGGCTGCCGACTCGGCGAGACGGATCATCGAGATCGCCGAGACGGAGGAGAACCAATCGATGGCGATCGAAGGCCATCTCATGTACGGGGCGGCGCTTCTCGACAAGGTCGAGTTGGCACTGGAGCATCTCGACAGGGCGATCGAGCTGTACGACCCGACGAACGTGGGTGCGAGCCGATTCCGGCTCGGCTCCAGCCCCGGCGTCGTCGCCCGGGTGGCCGCCGGCATCACCCGCTGGAGAATGGGTCAGTTCCACCGGGGCGTCGAGTTGGTGGAGGAGGCGGTGGGGCTCGCCCGCCAGCTGGACCATCCCTTCAGCCTCAGCTACGCCCTCTATCACGCCGGCTATCTGCACACTCTCCGAACCCGGTTCGACCTGAGCCTGAACTGTGCTCGCGAATTGCAGGAAGTGGCCCACGACCACGACTACCAGATCTGGGAAGCCCTGAGCAAGGTCATCGAAGGCGTCTCACTGGTTGGCTCGGGCGACGCGGCCGAAGGACTGACTCTGAGCGAGACCGGCGTCGAGCTCTATCAGGGGCTGACGACCCCTCCGGTGTTCTGGCCGTTGATCCTCTCCCTGCGCTCGTCTGCCCATCTCGGCGCGGGCAAGCCGGAGCGGGCCCTGGCGCTGATCGACGAAGCGATAACGATGATGGGTGACGGTTCTCTATATCCCGAGTTTGGCGTTCTCCGAGGAGACATCCTCGCCGCCATGCCCGACTCACGGCTCGACGAGTCGGCCGCCGCCTACCGCCAAGCCGGCACCGGGGCCAGGCGCCTCGAGCTCCGTGGTGTCGAGCTCCAGGCTCTGACACATCTCGTGCCCCTCCTGTCGAAGGGAGGCGGCGTCAACGAGACGACGCAGCTCGAGGTCGTCTTCCAGCAGATCGAGGACGGTTCCGAAGAGGTGGAGATGAACGCCGCCCGTCATCTGCTGGGGCTATCCGAATAGCCCCAGCATGCCAAGGCGAACCGTCGGGACCGGTTTGGGGGCCTCCGACCGACCCTTCTG
>JBAPYG010000055.1:0-7728 GCA_049284615.1 Acidimicrobiia bacterium | reverse complement strand
CATGAGGGTCAGATCGAGGCGATTGCGGCCGAGGGGATCACTCGTGGTTGTAACCCGCCGACGAATGACCGGTATTGCCCGTCTGATGATGTGAGTCGTGGTCAGATGGCTGCGTTCATCGTGAGGGCTCTGGGTCTTTCCGATGATGGCGGTATGGACTGGTTTGTCGATGACAACGGGACCACGTTCGAGAACGACATCAACAAGTTGGCTGCTGCGGGTGTGACCCGTGGGTGTAACCCGCCGACGAACAACCGGTATTGCCCGGATGATTCGGTGACTCGTGGTCAGATGGCTGCGTTCATCGTGAGGGCCCTCGGCCTTTCCGATGATGGCGGTAAGGACTGGTTCACCGACGACAACGGGACCACGTTCGAGAACGACATCAACAAGTTGGCTGCTGCGGGGATCACCAAGGGCTGTAACCCGCCGGCCAACACCCTGTATTGCCCGACGGACAATGTGGCGAGGGATCAGATGGCGTCGTTCCTGGCGAGAGCCCTGGGACTCGACCCCATCATCCCCCCACCACGCAACTGAAACCAGACGACCCAACGGGGAACGCCGCGAGCTCCACAGCTCGCGGCGTTCCTCTTTGACAGGTGGGGGTCGCACTCACCAACGAGCCCTTCTCGCCCGTCGGCGACATTACGATTCCCCTGTGATCCGAGTGGGCTCGATCGTGATCAGGGTGGACGACCTGGAGGCTCAGGCCCGGTTCTGGCAGTCCGCTCTCGGCTACGACCGACGTGTCGACGACAGCGACGATTTCGTACTCCTCTTCCCCAAGGACGGGCAGGGTCCCAATGTCTCCCTCGATCAATGGCCGGCCCCGGTCCAAGTGCCGCCCAAGATCCACCTCGACTTGTACGCCGAGGACCAGGCAGCCGAGGTGGAGCGTCTTCTGGCCCTGGGGGCATCTGAGGTCGAATGGAATCGTCGCCCTGAAGATGCCGACTACGTCATCCTCGCCGATCCCGAGGGGAATCGCTTCTGTGTCATCGACGCCGGATGACGGTGCTGGCCAACCGTCACTGTCGAGCAGTAGGTTTCGCTCCTGACAGGAGGACAGAATGACGAAGATCGCGGTTGGCACCGAAAAGGGCGCATACCTGCTCGAAGACTCGTCCGGCGCATGGTCGGTCACGGGCCCGATGTTCCCGGGCTGGAAGGTCTCGGCCTTCGGGGAGGCCCCTGACGGGACCCATCTCGCCGCCGTAGGCAGCAACTGGTTCGGTGTTGGGATCCATCGCAGCGGCGACTTCTCAAACTGGGAGCAGATCGACTCGCCACCGCAGTGGGCCGAGTCATCCGACCGCGAGATGGAGCAGATCTGGACGTTCCACACCCACGGCGACATCGTCCTCGCGGGTGTCGCCCATGCCGGCCTCTTCACGTCGTCGGATCAGGGCATCACCTGGAGTGGAGTTGAAGGTCTGAACGATCATCGAACGCGTGGCGAGTGGCAACCGGGCTTTGGCGGTCTCTGTGCCCATCGAGTGATGGTCGACGGCGAGACCCAATGGGTGGCAATCTCTGCAGTGGGCGTCTTCCGTTCGGACGATGGCGGGGAGACCTGGGAGCCGAAGAACGACGGTGTTGAGCCGGTCGGGCTCCCGGAGGACGCGCCCCGGCCAGAGGTTGGCTACTGCGTGCACTGCATCGCCCATGACGCAAGCGACCGGTCTCGCATTTGGAGACAGGATCACAGCGGCGTCTACCGCACCGAGGATGGTGGTGACAACTGGGTGAAAATCGAGAACGGTCTGCCGGCAAGTTTTGGATTCGTCATGTGGCGTGACGACGGGACCGGGCGGCTCTTCACTATCCCCCTCGAGGCCGATTCCAATCGGGTGCCGGTCGATGGCCGTCTGCGTGTCTACATCTCCGATGACGACGGAGACTCGTGGGAGGTCGCCGGTTCCGGATGGAGCGATGCTCCCCAGTTCACCGGTGTGCTGAGGGGCGCCTTCGACGGCAACGATGAGGGTGTCTTCTCGTTCGGCACGACCGGCGGCAAGCTCTGGCTGACCCGCGACAATGGCGACACTTGGCAGGAGCTGTCATCCGCATTCCCGAGGATCGGCGCGGTCAAGGTACTGGCATGACGGCGATGGTGCGGCTTCCCCGTATTCTGTCCGATGCGGCGAACACGGACACCCGTCTCCAGGTCGACGGGGACACCGTCGAATCGTCGTTGAGCGACCTCTTTCGGCGAGAGCCGGGGCTCCGCAATCATCTCCTCGATGAATCCGGTGCGATCAGGCCCCACGTCTCGATATTCGTCGATGGCAGTCAAGCGGCGCTCGATACCGATGTCCGCGATGGGTCCGAGATCCGCGTCCTCCATGCGGTGAGCGGGGGATGTGTCTAGCTGTGTAGGGCTCTGATCGTGTCGTTGGCCCTGCCGACCCGTCCGGCCAGCGTGCGCGCCACGAAGGCATGGAGGTCGGCAGCGGTGCTCGGATCCGTCTCGCAAACATTGGCGAAAGCCTCCGGGGTGAGATGGTCGACCACGCAGTCTGTCTCCGCAGTGACCGTCGCCGTGCAGGGCTCGTTCATGTAGAGGCTGATCTCTCCCAGCACCGTTCCCTCGTACAGCGTCCTCACTCTCATCGACTGACCACCTGGCTGCTCGAGTGAAACGGTGGCCGTCCCAGACCTGATGAGAAAGATCCCAGGGGCGGGATCACCCTGGGTCATCAGTCGATCACCCGCCTTGAATGACGTCGTCTGGAGTGAGCCGGCGAGGCGCGCCGAGAGCTCATCGGGCAGAGCGCGGATCTCCTTCGTGGGTGGAGCGTCGCCGAGGATCTGCTCTTCACACCAGGCCAGACCGTGGTCGAGGTCGGGCTCTTCGTGGATGACATGTCCATGCTGATTCAGAAATGCCCCGACCTGGCGACGATGAGCCGCGGAGAGGCCGGTCAGCACGACGATCGTTTGATTTCGAGTGGCAGCCACGACGATCCGGTCCAGGAACGCCACGGCCGAGGAGTCCACACCCGTGGTCTGTCTGAAGTCGAGTATCACGAACCGAAGATCGGGGTTCTCCGTCAATCTCTTCTTGACCTCGGTGAACACCTTGGTGGCCGTGCCAAAGAAGATGAACCCCTGTAGCTCGAGAGCATTCACCTCGGCTCCATGGCGACGGAGATACTCCGCCTGAGCCGGTTGACGCTCGATGTTGCTCTGACCCTCTGCGCCGGTCAGCGAGTGTTTCACGACGTCGATCTGGCTATAGCGATACACGAATAGCGTGATCGCCGCCGCCAGCCCGGTGACCACCCCGGGGAGGAAGCCAACCACTGCGATGATGGCGACGATCAACAACATCAGCACGTAGTCGACGATGGCCATTCGAGTGCGCGCCACCCACAGCCAGTCATACAGAAAGTCGATGCCGACGAACAAGAGCAGACCGCCGATCAGGAACTGGGGGATCAGCCCGAGGAGCCCGCCGCCGAAGAGTGAGACTCCGACGAGTGCCATCGCCGCCAGCAGCGGCGGGCCTCTGCGTCCGCCGAGGAGTCGATGGGTCATCAATGTGTCCGCCAAGTAGAAATAGCCGGGAGGGCCCCCGGCGAGCAGACCTCCTGCGAGGTTGGCCCAACCCGTGGCTCTCAATTCGGAGTTCAGGTCGAGATCCACATGGCGGTCGGTTTCGAGAGCGCTGATCGAGAGCAGGATCGTCAGAGGCACCACGATGACGACCGTGGCGACCGCCCCTACCTGACTCGCGACCGCCGACCAATCAGCCGAGGCGAACGAGGCCAGCCCCAGCCCTGACCAGGTGAAGCCTCGGGGGAAGGGACCGAGCAGCCACCCTCGCTCCACCAACCCGTCCCGACGCGCGCCGCCCAGTGCGTTTGCGAGATGAAAGCCAACGAAGGCGACCACGATGACCGCGAGATAGATCTGAGGTGGCCACTTCCTCGAGAAGGCGAGGAAGATGATCACTGCCAACGCGATGCCCGGCCACAGCAGCCCGACCGATGATGAACCGAAGATGGGCGACTGATTGACCAAGAGATCCAATGCTCCGGCTGCGATGAGATACCCGGTGCCCGCCACCAGACCGCCTATCACCGGGTACGGGACATATCGGGCCATCTCTCCCAGGCGGAACCTCGCCATGAGCAGCAACGACAAGCCGGTCAGGGCGCTGGTGACCGTCAGGATGGCGAACACTGTTGCCGTGCCGGTCGGTCCGGCGACGGTGGCGGCGATACCGGACGCGGCGACCGCCAGGATCGCGGCACTGCTGTCCTGGATACCGGCGTACATGCCTGCGAAGCCACTCCCGAGGGCGATGATCAAGGCGACGACGGCAGAGGTGAGGAGACCCGCCGCGATCCCCATCGGGAGCGCCTCGTCCAGGTTGCCGGCGAAGATCAACGACATGAGTGCGACGCTGAGAAGAGAGTTGACCATGGCCAGGACCAGGCCGATGGCGACGGTCGAGAGGAGCCTGGGCGGCGCGAAGTCGGCGGCCAGATCAGCCCACTTCTCGCCTCGGCTATCAATCACCGGATGAGTATGACACCCACCTCCTGAATCGTCAGAACGTTGTCTGGAGTGGCACCGAACGACCCGAAGAAGCCGACGTCGTGATCGATTCGAGTATCTCGACCAGGTGCACCGCGCGTTCGCGATCCAGCGAAGACTCCCTGTTGGACACGATCGCCTCGACCATCTCGGACACGCCGGTCGACCAGTCGACGTCATCGGGAGCCGCCCCGGTGGTGAGGAGGTGGGTCTCGCCCCCATACGGACGATGTGCCAGTCGACAGCCCGGGTCGAACCACGAATCGAGACGCAGCGACCCGTCGTCGCCGTGGAACTCGACCCCTTCATCGCCGAGGACATAGAAGTTTGCGGTGAGACGAACGCGTGGCCCGGACGTGTGGTTGAGCTCCACGAGCCAGTAGTCGGGCGAGGATGGAGAGAACTCGTTGCCCGCCAGGTCGGTGCGCTCGCCCAGCACTGTCGACGACATCGCCCGAACGGTGCTGACCGGACCGAGCGCATCCATGAGAAGTGCGAGCGGGTACACCCCAACGTCGAGGATCGGCCCGGCGGCATAGAAGGGTCCGGGATTCGGGTGCCAGGTCTCGATCCGGCCGTGGTTCACTTCGGCGTACGCAACGCGAACTGCACCCAGCCGCCCGGAGCGAACCCACTCGATAGCCGTGGTTTGCGACTGACCGAGAAACGTGAATGGCGCGGCACAGAGGCGAACCCCGCGGTCCCCGGCGATATCGGAGAGCTCGGCCGCCTGGTGGAACCGCAATGCCAGGGGTTTCTCGGAGTAGACGTGCCTCGACCTGGTCAGCGCGGCCTTGGTCACCGGATAGTGGGCCTCGAAGATGGTGAGATTGATCATCAATTCGGCTGCGTCGATGGCCTCATCGAGTGTGGCGAACGCATCCCCGCCGTGTTCCAGGGCGAACGCCGCGGAACGCTCCGGGCTCACGTCGTAGAACCCGACGAGATCGACCACGTCTGCGGCCCGCAAGTCAGTTGCGTACTTGGTCGCGATGTTCCCGCATCCGACGATGACTGCGCGAATCACAGGCCGGCCACCCACGTGGCCAGCATGTCTTGGGCCGCAGCGAGGTCATCGGAAGGGTCCCAACCGTCAGGCTCGTGCTCGACCCCGACGGCACCGTCATATCGGATTTCGGCTAGGGCGTCGAGACAGCCGGGTATGTTGGCGATTCCGGTGCCCGGCCTCCGTCCCTTGCCGGTGGCTCCGTCGACGTCTTTCAGATGCAAGGTCAAGATGGTGCCGGCGAGGTCGCGGATGGCACGCGGTGGGTCGTAACCCTGGATGGCCCACCACCCTGTGTCCGGACAGGATCCGATCCACTCCGAGTCATCGATGACGGAGAGAACCTCCTCGGGGCTTTGCTCCGGGTGGTTCTCGATGGCGAATCGGACTCCATGTTCGGCGAGTGTCTCGATGGCGTGGGCACGATCCTCGGTCAGGAGTGGGCTACCGCCTGCAATCATCCCGGCGCCCACCTCGTTGGCTACCCGACAGAAGCCTGACAAGGAAGAGCGGTCCGAGCACCACGCAGCCAGGCTGTTCACCGAGATCGCTCGATCTTCGAGGGATCTTCTCGCGATCTCGAAGTGTCGAGCTGTGGCCCATCGATGGTGGAGGTGGGCGCCCCAGAGGTCGATGGTCTGATACCCGAGGGCTGCGATGTCGTCGAGAAGTGATCCGAATCGCAATTCGAAAGTCTCGACTGGCGCGAAGTGAGCCTGGGTCGCATCGTCCCCTTCCGACCAGTCCGAGATCGGGGCAAAACCGATCTCACGAGTCACGAACGAAGCGGTGACGAGCGATATCTCGGGCATGCGCCGAAGTTAATGCCTCAATGCGCGGCGATCGTCAGACGAACCAGTGGACGGGTGTCATTTCTCCGAATCATCTCGACGAACCCGTGCTCGGCGAACATGCCGAGAGTGCCGGTGAAGTAGTCGACGACGGACGCGCGTGGACCGTCGACCGGGTAGGCCTCGAGGACCTCTGCGCCTTGAGCCACGGCGTACTCGATGGCAGCGGAGAGCAAACCTCGCCCGATGCCGTTGCCTCGGCGCCCCGTTCGGACCACGAAGCAATTGATCGACCAGGGGTCCTCGTCGTCGATCGGCTTGAAGAGGCGAGAGCGGTCAAGAGTCGGGAACTGCGATCTCGCACCCACCTGGACCCAACCCACGGGCACGTCATCGATGTACCCGACCAGACCAGGCGGAGGCCCATCGAAGGCAACGTCCCGGAACCGGTCGCGGTTGTCCCGTTCATCTCCATGACCGCCGTCGGGGCGTCTCCAATGCATACAGAAGCAATTGCGGGCCACGCCACGATCGCCGAAGACCAGGTCGAGATCTCCGAAGCGCTCTGTCACCAGAGGGCGGCAGAACATCGTGCCGAGATCCGTCTCGACTTCGAAGGTCCATCCCATCTTCATGCTCCAAGCGACTCTGGGAGGCACGCCGGGCCCAGCATCAGCTCGATCACCTCAGCCTCTGGCTCTGGCTTGGCACGCACGAAGCTGTCGATCGTGGAGCGTCGTGCTTCCAGCGTCGCCAGAGACTTCCGCCGACGCTCCTCGGTTATCCGCTTGATGTCCTGGTAGTGGGTCAGATAGATCATGGTCACTTCCTCGCTCGACCTCCACGACTGCGACACTATGGATAAATCAGGACAGGAACGGTCCGCATAATCTGCCAGGCTGGAGATGAATGGACACCGCCGAGAGACTCCTGAAGTTGCTGGGCCTTCTCGAGGGTCGCATCGACTGGACGGCAGAGGAGTTGGGTCGAAGACTGGAAGTGACGGAGCGGACCATCCGTCGTGACGTCACCCGTCTTCGCAGCCTGGGATATCCCGTCGAAGCCGTCGCCGGCCCGGGCGGCGGCTACCGCCTCGGGGCCGGGGGCAAACTGCCGCCATTGCTCCTCGACGACGACGAGGCGGTCGCGGTCGCGCTAGGCCTGCGTGTCTCGGCCACTAGTGCGGTCGGGGGGCTCGAGGATGCCTCATTGTCGGCCCTGGCCAAGCTGGAGCACGTCCTGCCGAGCCGGCTGAGGTCCCGTCTCGAGGACATCTCCGATGCCACCACCTCCACGCTCGGCGGGTCCCGGACCGAGGTCGACCACTCGACCCTGGCCGGCGTGGCCGCGACGATCCGCAGAGGTGAGCGCATGCGCCTCTCC
>JBAPYG010000054.1:0-2751 GCA_049284615.1 Acidimicrobiia bacterium | reverse complement strand
TCCCGGCTAGACCCATGTCGTCGACCATCGCCAGGATCGCGTTCATCTGGCTCTCGCTCAGCTGTGCCGTCGAGTACGGGGGGATGAGCCGGCTCGGGAACTCGAGGGTTGTGACTCCAGGGAATATGAGGGTGCCGTCCCCGAGCAGCGTGTACCTGGGCGCCTGGGCCAGAGCGAACTCGACCGGGACGAAGCCGCCCTCAGAGGCGATTTGGAGCACGGCTTCGTCCGGGCCAACGCCCACGGGGTCATCACCATCGCCACAGGCCACGAGCGATAGCGCGAGCGCCACCAGCAGGCCCAACGAGATCCTTCTCATGTGCCTTTAGAGGGTCGGGGAACCGAAACGGTTCCGGCCGTCTAGCTCGATTCCCAGCTATCCAATCCCTCGTCGACGAGGTCGATGGCCCAGTCGAGCTCGTCCATGGTCGTGATCAGAGGCGGGATGAACCGGAGGATGTTCCCGTCCGGACCGCATTCGATGATGATCAACTCGTTGTCGAATGCATGAGAGGCCACGTGCTGGAACGCCTTGGCATCGGGGTTCCGCGAAGTCCGATCTTCGACGAACTCGACGCCGATCATCAGCCCCAGGCCGCGTACGTCACCCACGGTCTCATGTCGCTCGGCGAGCCGGTTGAAACGATCGAAGGCGTGCGCCGACAACTCCCGAGCGTGGGGAAGCAGGTCTCCCATCGTGTCGATGACCGCCACGCTGGCCGCGGTGGCCACCGGGTTCCCGCCGTAGGTCGTCCCATGGGAGCCGGGAGGCCAGTTGTCCATGATGTCCTTGCTCGCCCCGTAAGCGGAGAGGGGGAAGCCGTTGGCGATCCCCTTGCCGAAGGCCATGATGTCGGGTTTGGCGTCGAAGTGGTCTGTGGCAAACCACTCGGCGGTGCGTCCGAAGCCGGTCTGAACCTCGTCGTAGATCAACATGATCCCGTGCTCATTGGCCTGCTCTCGCAGTGCGGAGAGAAAACGGGGCGGAGCCGGGTAGTAGCCACCCTCACCCTGAACCGGCTCGACGAGGAAGGCGGCGATGTTGGATGGCGACACCACGTGCTTGAACATCATCTTCAACTCGTGGAGCGACATGTCGACGGCGGTCTCCTCGTCGACGCCCCACCTGTAGGCATGGGGGAAGGGGGCGACGAACACCGACCCGAGGACGGGGTGATAGCCATCCCTGTACTTCGCCTTGGACGTGGTGTAGGCGACCGAGCCCATGGTTCGGCCATGGAATCCGCCCCGGAAGGCGATCACACCCTGTCGCTTGGTCGTGTACTTGGCCATCTTCACCGTGGCCTCGACGGCCTCGGCCCCGGAGTTGGCGTAGCCGAACTTCTCGATCGCCGCCGGGGTGATGTCCCGGAGACGCTCGGCGGCATTCACCAGAGCCTCGAAGTGAACGATCATCCCGGAGTGGATCAACTTGTCGATCTGTGCCTTGGCGGCCTCCACCACGGCCGGATGGCGATGACCGAGATTGGTCACCGCGGTGCCACAGGCGAAGTCCGCCCAGCGGTTCCCGTCGGGGTCGGTGATCCAGAGGCCGTCGGCAGACTCGGCGTGGATCTTGGTGTTGAAAGCAATGACTGGAGCGAGCACGTCGTTGTGACGTGCGAGGAGATCGGCCATGTTGACTCCTTTGGACCGATGACGAGCGTTACTCGAACGAGATGTGGTGACTCGTTACGGAGACGCAAACACGCCTTGTCTGGCGGTCCGAGGTAGCTGGTCGTACATGACGGGAGGTTAACCGGTCGTGCGCATCGACGGTCTGGCCATGAACGCCAGGATCACCGCGGCGACGCCTTCGACCATGAGGATGATCCCGAGGATGGTCACCAACGTCGTGAACGACCCCTGGGGATAGAACAGCAGCAGGAGGCCGATCGCCCCGCTTATGACGCCGAAGAGGATCGCCCCGAAACCACCCCCGCGGAAACCGCCGATGATGGCGACCAGGCCGGAGATGACCCCGATGATGCCCAGCACCACGGCGAGGGCGGTGCCGAGGAACTCCCCCGATTGCACCGGGTTGGACAGCACGACCAGACCCGCGGTCATCCCGATGAGGCCCAGCAACAGCTTCCACCACATGTCCGTGCGGTCGATGAACACCGAGAAGACCAGAAACGCACCCTGGATGAGCCACCAGAGACCTAGGAGGAGGGCGACGATGCCGATGGCCGCCTCCTGACGCACCAGGAGGATGACCCCGAAGATGAAGGCGGTGATCCCACCCAGGAGGAAGGCGTAGTTGAGAGTTCGATCCGGGCTGTATTCGGTCGTCATGACCCCCAAGATAACCAGTCGTCCCGGGGCTAGGTTGCCCGGGGTGAGATCGATTCGCTCCACCCGCGTGGTCTTCGCCGACGAGATGCGCCCGGCGACCGTCCGATTCGAGAAGGGGGTCATCGTCTCCATCGGGGATGGTGACGCCGATGTCGATCTTGGCGATCTGGTGATCATGCCGGGTCTGGTCGACTCGCACGTCCATGTCAACGAACCGGGGCGCACCGATTGGGAGGGCTTTGCCACTGCGACACGGGCGGCGGTGGCCGGCGGGACCACGAGCATCGTCGACATGCCGCTCAACTCGATCCCGCCGACCACCACTGTCGCCGCTCTCGAGCAGAAGCGACACGCCGCCCAGGGCCAACTGAGCGCCGACGTCGCCTTCTGGGGCGGGATCGTCCCCGGGTCACGAGACTCTGCGCGGCCCCTGGTCGAAGCCGGAGTGTGTGG
>JBAPYG010000053.1:0-10154 GCA_049284615.1 Acidimicrobiia bacterium | reverse complement strand
CTCCAGTCAGATGCCGGTGCTCCCCGTCTCGATCCATGGCACCTACGAGGCGGCCGTGCCGGGGAAGCCTTGGTTTCGCGGTGGCCCGGTCACCGCCGTCGTCGATGCTCCGATACCTACCGACGGGATGACTCAGGCCGACGCCGATGCTCTCCGCGATCGGGTCCGTGAGATCATCGCAAAGCGGGTGAGCGACATGGGTGGATCCGTGAGCCGAGCCGGTCAGTCATAGACACCGGCGAGGAATGTGCGCCCTCCTGTCACGACACACAGAAACGCGCCGACGGATGTGACCAGCTGATAGCGATCGGCATCTCCCTCGCCTTCCCACCATCTCCCACTCAACCGCCAGGGGCCGCTCCAGGTGAGCACCGGCTCCCACCTCGAGCTCAAACGCACCCGCGAGGGCATGCCCTGATCCCACTCGACCTCGATGGGATCGAGACGGGGCGGGACCAATGCCGGTGCCGGTGCCGGCGTCGCCCCGGGCCAAGGTGCATCCACCTCGCGTTCCACGGGTGCCTCCGGCTCCCCCCAGCGTGACCAAACCACACGTTCGGCAGGCATGCGGCCGCCCTGGGCACGGGCTTGGAGCACACCGTCGGGGCCAAGCAGTGCTTGTGCCCTGGCCAGGGCGCGTTCGGTCTCCACGATGGTCGACTCGTCGGTTAGCAAGCCGAGCTGCCTCCCCTCCCCCGACATGTCGGCGGGAACGATGCTCAACCCGGTTATCCCTCCCGGGACACCCGTATTCTCGACCCAGGCGCGAAGTTGCCACCAAACACGATCACTCAATGCCTTCTCTGTGAAAGGGTCGGCGGAACGCCACACCCTCGTTCGTGATGGGCCCGCTCCGGCATCTGCGGAGATCGTCACCGTGTGGGGGGCGACACCTGCGGCGCGGAGACGTCGCAACAACCTCTCTGCCAGGTTTCGACCGGCAAAGGCAACCGAATCGAGACTTTGCAACGGTTCCTCGAACGTCATCTCCACACCGAACTGGGTGGGGACATCTCGAGGGTCCACCATCCTGTCCTCACCACTGGCGAGACGATGAGCCAGCAGGCCAGGGTTCCCGAACCTCGATGCCAGTGTCTCCCGGGGCAGCCGGACGATGTCCCCGAGAGTGGCGATGCCGAGCCAACGAAAGGTGTCGATCATCTCCTCTCCCCCCATCGACTCGCGCAGCGTGCCCAGATCGAGCCCGGAGAGGAAGCCGATGGTATCGGTCACGATCTTGAACTCGCCTGGGGGGGCAGAAGCTGCTGCCCATCTCGCCGCAAACGGGCCGTCGGCGATGGAGATCGAGTAGAGGTGAGCAGTCGTCACATCAGAGGTGGTCTCCTCCCGGTGGGCCGGGGTGGTGACGGTCTGGCCGAAATACGCCGCCAGCCTCGTCGTCACCGCCTCTGCCAGTGCCTCCTCACCCCCGTAGAAGCGGACTGCCCCGCCCACCGGGACGAACAGCAGGCCGGGAGAGACCACTTCCACCCTGGGCACGAGGTCTTCGACCATGGCGACCACCGGCTCGAATAGACGGGTCTCCTCCCCGACATCTCTGTTCATCACCGTGGCGAAAGGTGCAAGTGCCTCTGCCTCGCGGCGCGGCATGCCCAGAGAGACACCGGCATCGAGCACATCCGGCGTCGCCCCGGTCACACGGTCGTCGACGACGAGTACCGATTCACCCCGTGGCCCGTCTGGCCCGTTCAAGGACCACATCGGAAACCACACGCACAGAGTCCGTACCTTCATCTTCCACCTCGAATCGCCGGGCCATGCCTGCCACACCCTTTCCGGTCGCCTCCAGGACGAGACGACGCCGGGTCAACCTCCCATGGCCCCGGTGGGCACCTTCCCAGGTGACACCGATCGCCCGAAGACGGAGATATGCGACACCCCCTGGCAGGCCATCGCCCCCCATCGCGCGCATGGCCACCGCCACCCGGCGGGCCCGGGCGAGGGCGGTGAGACGCCGCAAGTCGTGATCTCTGACCCGCAGGGGCACTTCTGCGTACATCGCCCTCACACCTTCGAGGAGAGCTGCGGTCACCTTGACCCACATGACCGGGTCGGCACACCTGACCACCACGAGACGATCGGGCAGAACACCCGTCTCCCATGCCGCTTCCGGTGAGACCCACCCTCTCGTGTCGACAGCCACCACCGGGGCCATGCGTGAATGCGGTGCGAGGAGCTTGAGGCCGAGACGGGTCAGCCCGGTGCCGGGGACACCGATCAGCTCGGTGATCCGACCGGGCTGCAGGTCGAGCAGACCTCCAGCATCGGCTGGGGTCATCGCCGGTGCAGCGACACCGCCGACAGAGACGCCCTCGACTAGCAAAATGACTCCAATTCTGAGGGCAATCCAATATATCGAACATATGTTCGATACACAAGTAAGCGACCCTGGCGTATTCGGTGCCGCCCCATTGCTATAGAGTCGTCGATCCGGCACCAGCCACCGTCGAGGAGACCGAAATGAGCGATGAGTTCCCGGATCGTGACCCCCGGGACCAACCGAGCACACCCCCGCCACCACCGGGTATGCCGGCCGACGAGCACGACAAGGACGTCGTCCTCGCCGGGGCAGGCGACTTCACCAGTGGCGAGGGGCTCATCGCCTTTTCCGGGATCGTCCTGTTGGCGATATGGGTGATCTTCGACGTGTTCCTCGACGAATACGGGCTCGGCCCGGTCCACATACTCCTGGCCTTCACCGTCGTGGTGGTCCCCAGGATCGACCGCTCCGCGGTGGAGCGAGTGCTCCCGGTGCCCATGATCATGAAGCTGGCGGGCTACACCATCGCCATCCTCGGGGTGATCTCCATCGTCGGAGACATCGAAGATGGTGTTCTCGACGGGTTCGGGACCGTCATCGCCGCCCTCGGCTCGTATGGCGCCTATGCAATGGCATTCCTGGGCGCCCGTCAGGTCCAGATCTGAGGAGTCTCAACCCTCCAACTCCTCGAGAGTCTTCGGCCAGTCGTCCTTGAGCAGACGCGAGAGCGAGCGATCGGCCAGGAGCTTGCCATCGGTCTGACAGGTTGCGCAATAGTTCGTCTCGTTGGATGAGTAGACGATCCGCTGCACCTTCGACCCACATCGAGGGCAAGGCTCGCCGTACTTGCCGTGCACGGCCATGTCCTGGCGGAATGCGGTGACCTTCTTCGGCCAATCGTCACCGACCTCGTCCCTCAGTCTCTGGGTCCATGTCTCCAGCGACTCGACGACCGCCTCGTGCAGGCGCGAGACCTCGTCGTCACCGAGTTGAGCAGTGCGCTTCACAGGCGACAGCTGCGCCGACCAGAGGATCTCATCCGAGTAGGCGTTGCCGATGCCTGAGAAGATCCTGGGATCGGTCAGGGCACGTTTCAAGGTCCGATTCTCTGCTCGCAGTGTCTCCCCGAACCGGGCGGTCGAGACCTCCAGTGGCTCGACCCCGCCCCGATCCAACGAGGCCACGTCGTCCCAGTTCGCCATCACCCAAATCCCGGCCCTCTTCCTCGTCCCTTGCTCGGTGAGGATCAGAGAGCCCGAGGGAAAATCGATTGCGGCCAGACCGATCTTCTTGGGGATTGGCTTACCCGGGGACTCCCATCGCAGACGCCCCGCCACCATGAGATGGATGACCACGTAGAGACGCGTCGACGGGTCGGGCGCAGGCTCTCCCCCATCCCCGAACCCGAACGCGATGCGCTTGCCGACCCGTTCGATGGAGACCACGGTCCGACCCACCGGAGCGTCGTATGGAGGGTCGTACGTGCGAACGACCGCGGGAGAGACGACCCTGACCCCGACGACTGCCTCACCGAGGACACGACGTTCCAACGCTTCGATGTAGACCACGATGTCGGGGAGCTCCGGCATGGGCTCACGCTACCGGTCAGTCGGACGGGCACTCCCGCTGACCAGCACCGCCACCGCGACCACCAGGCCGCCTGCGATGAACCCATAGGCAGTGATCTCGGTGGTGGAGGCATCTCGACTGCCGACGAGAAAGCCGAAGACGACGATCATCACGATGAGCAAGGCGGTTGCGACGAGTCGACCGACCGGTGTGCCCAACGACATCACATATGCGGCTCCGATCATCAAGGCGCCGCCGATGACGAACGCCAGCCAGAACCGGAATCCCGAGTCGGGCTCGGCCGCCAGGGTCGATGGGGAGGCCTCTCCTTGGATGTTGAGGAAGGTCCCGCCGAGCACGATCAGGGCGCCGGCGACGGCGAAGCCGACCGCCCCGAGATTGGACCGCGGCGGGGGAGGCGGTGTCTCTGGCTCCGGTGGCTCTTCGGGGTTGTGACGCGCCGCCAGCTGACGAGCGAGTCGCGGCGACGCTGCCGCCACACCCATCTCGTCGGCGAGTGCGACGTCGTCTTCTGTGCGCAGCACGAACTCTTCGCCCTCGGCACGAATGCCGAAGCCTTCGTACAGCACGTTGATGCCGATCTCGCCCACCGTCCAATCACCCACCACCTCCTCACCGGAGAGCAAACGGAGACGGTGGCCGTCGGCGAGCACCCTGACACTCACGCCGGGGCCGGTGTCGCCGCGCATCCTCACTCTTCCATCCAACTCGACAGCCATCGACGGCCTTTGCAGCTCGGTTCGGCCAGATCGTCGATTTTAGGATGACGCAGAGAGGGGCCGGTCGATCGACCGGCCCCTCTTTGCGAGCTGAAAGCCCGACTGCTCAGTCGTCCATCTGCTCGAAGGCCTCCGAGAAGCTCTGGGCGGCCTTGCGGCGACCTCCGGAATCCGAAGTCTTCTGCGGTTCGCGCTGACCGTTCCCGTCTTTGCGATCACCGCGGTTGCCGCGGTCGTCACGACCCCGGCCGCCACGATCGCTCCGATCGTTTCGGTTGCCACGGTCGCGATTGCCATCACCACCACCGGAACCGCCACCGGAGGGGCCATCGCCGTTGGGGAGCGTTGCCCCCTCGAGGGCATCGACCAGCTCGAGGCTGACCTTGCCGCGATCGATCTCGCGGACCCTCACCTTGAGCTCATCACCCTCGGAGAGATAGTCCTCGACCCTCTCGACGCGCTTGGAGCCGTCGAGCCGGGAGATGTGCAACAGCCCGTCCCTTCCGGGGAGGATGTTGACGAAGGCTCCGAACTTGGTGATGTTGACCACCTTGCCCTCGTATTCCGCGCCGACCTCGGCTTCGGGCGGGAAGGCAATCTGACGAACTCGCTCCATGGCGTTGGCCAGGGCCTCGCCATCGCTGGAGGCGATGCGAACGATGCCGACGCCGTCACCTTCCTCGATCTCGATCTTGGCCCCGGTGACCTCTTCGAGCTCGCGGATGACCGCGCCCTTCGGACCAATGACTTCGCCGATCTTGTCCTTGGGGATCTCGACAGACTCGATCCGCGGCGCCCATTGGTTCATCTCGGCGCGCGGCTCGGCGATGACCTGGGCCATGGCCTCGAGGATGGACAGCCTGGCCTCATGTGCCTGGTCGAGTGCCGACTGCAGCACCTCCGAGGGAAGACCCTGGATCTTCGTGTCGAGTTGGAGCGCCGTGATCATCTCGGCCGTTCCGGCGACCTTGAAGTCCATGTCACCCAGGGCGTCCTCGGCACCGAGGATGTCGGTGAGGGTGACGAACTCGTCGCCCTCGTTGATCAGGCCCATGGCGATCCCGGCCACCGGAGCGCTGATCGGCACACCGGCGTCCATCAGCGACAGAGACGATCCGCAGACCGACGCCATCGAGGAGGAGCCGTTGGAGGCGAGCACTTCCGAGACGAGACGTAACGCGTACGGGAACTCGTCGGAATTGGGGATCACCGGGAGCAGCGCCTTCTCGGCGAGCGCCCCGTGACCGATCTCACGTCGTTTCGGGCCACGCATGAAGCCGGCCTCGCCCGTGGAGAACGGTGGGAAGTTGTAGTGATGCATGTACCGCTTGCCCTCGGCGAGGTCCAGGGTGTCCAGCATCTGCTCCATCTTGAGCATGCCAAGGGTGGTGATGTTGAGCACCTGGGTCTCGCCACGCTGGAACAGCGCAGAGCCATGGGTCCTCTCGATCGTCCCGACCTCGATGGTCAGTGGGCGAATCTCAGAGACAGCGCGACCGTCCATGCGCACGCCCTGTTCGACGACGCGCTGGCGAGCCTGCTTCTTGAACACGGAGCGGAAGGCGTTCTTGGCCTGCTTCAGCCCCTCGGCGTCGTCCTCGGCGATGCCCACCTCGGCGATCACGGCTTCGAGTGCCGCGGCCTCGGCATCCTGGCGATCGTGCTTGCCGGCGATCTCGAGGACCGATGCGACACGGCCCGACGCGGCGGCCTCAACCTTGGCTTGGATCTCGTCGGTGTAGTCGACGACCGGGCTCCACTCGAAGTCCCGGATCTCCACCTTTGACACGAGCTCATCCTGGAGATCGATGAGCTGAGCGATGTACTGCTTGGACTCGTCGAGACCCTGGGCCACTGCCTCTTCGTCGGAGGGCCGATCACCGTCGGCGACGAGACGCGCCCCTTCGGCGGTGGCTCCGGCCTCCACCATGACGATGTCGATCTCACCGCTGTCGTTGCGACGACCGGCGACGACGAGCTCGAACACCGACTCGGCCAGATCCTCTTCGGTCGGGAAGGGAACCCACTCGCCCTTCTTGAGCGCAAGGCGAATGCCACCCAGCGGGCCTTCGAAGGGGAGGCCGCTGATGCTCAGCGCAGCTGACGCACCGTTGAGGGCGACCACGTCGAAGGGATTCTCCTGGTCGACGGAGAGCGAGGTGACCACGATGTGGGTCTCATTGCGATACCCCTCGGCGAACGAGGGCCGGAGGGGCCGGTCGATGAGACGGCAGGTGAGGATGGCCTGCTCGGAAGGACGACCCTCGCGACGGAAGAACGACCCGGGGATACGACCCACCGAGTACATCCGCTCTTCGAAGTCGACGGTGAGGGGGAAGAAATCCACTCCCTCGCGGGGCTTGCTGTTGGCGGTGGCGGTGACCAGCATTTCGGTCCCACCGATTTGGGCGACTACGGCTCCATTCGCCTGGCCGGCCATCTTGCCGGTGCTCAGGACGAGCTCTTTGTCACCGATGATGCCTCTCACAGAGGTCTCGGGCACTGTGTGCTCCTTCATTTGTGTGGAGCCTGCGCCCGTTGGCAGTGGTGGCGTCTCGGCTTGGTCTCGATCCGAGGGATCGGGACCGTCCTGGTCTGGGACCAAGACGCCGCCACTGACAACCGGCGTGACTCGTTTCCGGGGCCTGTTCGGCCCCCCTTATCGTGCGGGTATGCCCCGCCGCGGGACCGCTTGCGCTCCCGCTTTGACATGAGAAGCGGTCGGGCCGCCTCCCACGAACTCTCTCTAGCGCCGAAGACCCAGCTTGGCGATGAGGCCTCGATAGCGCTCGACGTCCTCTCGACGCAGGTAGTCCAGAAGTCTCCGACGCTTGCCGACCATGAGAAGCAGACCACGACGGCTGTGGTGATCGTGCTTGTGGTCGCGAAGATGCTCGGTCAGGTGGTTGATCCGCTCGGTGAGCAGTGCAACCTGGACCTCGGGTGAGCCGGTGTCGCTTTCGTGGGTGCCGAACTCTTCGACGATCTCAGTGGTTGTCTTCATTGCGCGTAAAACCTGAAGTGGTGTGGGAACGCCCCGAACTGTAACACTTCCCCATCTCAAACTCACATTTGCGATGGGGTCGCGGCGAGGATGCGACGTGTCTCCTCGACGTCGCCCGCGATGCTCTCGACGAGAGTGGCGACACTCTCGAAAGACAGCTCCGGCCTCAGATACTCGACGAATTCGACAGTGAGGCACTTGCCGTAGAGATCTTCGCCGAAATCGAGGAGGTAGGCCTCGATGAGCAGCTCGTCGCCCGAGAACATGGGGCGGATGCCGACGTTGACGGCGGCCTGATGGGCCTGGCCGTCGACGCGAGCGAAACAGGCGTACACCCCGCGGGCCGGGATCAGCTTTCGATCGGGTGGCCGGAGGTTGGCCGTCGGGAAACCCAGCTCCCGCCCACGTTCGTCACCGGCGACCACCTCGTTCGTGATCGTGAACCGCGAGCCCATCAATCGCGCCGCAGCCGCCACGTCCCCGGCACCGATGAGCTCTCTGATGCGACTGGACGACACCGGCGCGTCTCCGTCGGCGACGATGCGCACGGCGTCGAGGACGAAGCCGAGCTCTGCCCCGAGATCGCGGAGCAGGGGGACATCGCCACTCCGATCCTTGCCGAAGCGAAAATCCTCGCCCACGACCAGACGACCCATGTCGAGACGTCCCACCATCACGTCCTCGACGAAACCGCGTGGCGACTGGCCCCTGATCCGGTCGAGGTCGAGCACACCGACCATGGCGACACCAGCCCCATCGAGCAACGCCAGCCGCTCGTCGAGAGTCGTGATCAGACGGGGCGGCGTCCCCGGTCGCAGCACTTCGATCGGGTGCGGGTCGAAGGTGAGGACGGTGGGGATCAGGTCGTGATCGAGCCGCCTCAGCAGAGAACGATGACCGAGATGGACACCGTCGAGCACACCCACGGTGACTGCTGTCTGCCTACCGGGCGGGTCCCACGTCTCCCAGGGCCCGTCCAGGACGATCACGAGGGCAGCACCACGTCGGGCTCGGCGTGGTCGCCGACGCGTCGGTAGACGGCGATCAAGTCGTCTTCCGGGTCGAGCACCCCATAGGGCTCCTCGGGGGGCCCATCGAGGATGGGGCCGGCGACGAACCGGACTCCGTTCCGGACACCGCGCGCCGTCTCGGCGTCGACTGTCACGAGATCGAGGTCCCCGATGCCCTCTGCCGGGGTCAGGAAGTAGTCCTCCCAGTTCTGGATGTCATCGATCGTCACACCCTGGCTGGCGCGAAGCGAGCCGACCCGCGTGCGGCGCAGCGACGTGAGGTGGGCGGCACCGCCGAGGACGGCCGCCATGTCGTCGGCGAGAGAACGCACGTACGTCCCCTTGCCACACACGACCCGAAACTCGATCAGGGGATATGGCGGGGCGCCCACCGAGACGATCTCGAGCTCGTGGACCTCGACCGACCTGGCATCCCTGTCCACGACCTGGCCCTCACGGGCCAGCTCGTAAAGACGTCTGCCGTCCTTCTTGAGTGCGGACACCATCGGCGGAACCTGTGAGATCGTGCCGGTGAAGCGAGGCACCAGAGCCTCGATCTCCTCGGTGGTGAAATCCATGGGCTCCCTGGTGAGCACCGCACCGTCGGCATCGAGGGTGTCCGTGGCCACACCGAACTGAGCCGTTGCCAGGTATTCCTTGGGCTGGTCCTGGATGTATTTGATGAGACGGGTGACCTTGCCCACCGCCGTCACCAGTGCGCCAGTTGCCATCGGATCGAGTGTTCCGGCGTGCCCCACCTTCTTGACACCGGTGGCCTGCTTCACGTACCCGACCACCTGATTCGAGGTGATGCCCTCCGGCTTGTCCACGATCAAGAAGCCGCTGGTCACCGATAGTCCCCGATCGCGGCGAGCACATGCCGGCGAACGTCTTCGACCTCCCCGTGCGCCGTGAATCCCGCAGCCAGTCGATGCCCTCCACCTCCCATCGAGGCAGCCAGGCCACCGACGTCGGTGTCGCCGCGCGATCGCATGCTGACCTTGACGGCCCCATCGGCGTGCCCTTTGACCAGGACGGCCGTGTCGGCTTCGACTGCGAGACGCAGCAAGTCGATGAGATTCTCGGTGTCGCCCCAGGTGATGCCGTTGGCTTCGAGATCTGACTCGGTGAGTGTGGTCGACACGGCACGCAGGTCGGGATCGAGCTCGGCGCGTCCCAGTGCGACGGCTGCAGCCTTGAGGTATCCGAACGGCGCCTCGTCGTAGACATGCCGGCCGATCTCAGCAGGGTCGGCACCCGCGGCGACCAGGGTGGCTGCGATCTCCAGCGTGCGTGGTGTCGTGTTCGAGTATTGGAAGCGCCCGGTATCGGTGACCAGGGCGGCATGGAGGCACTGGGCGATCACAGGGGTCATCTCCCAGCCGAGGATCTGCAGGATGTCGTATACGAGCTCACCGGTGGCGGCAGCGGACGGATCGACCACCGATACGTCTCCAAACCCCTCGTTCGTGACGTGATGATCGATGACCACGACGGTCTTCGCCTTCGATGCGCTCTTGGCGAGCTCACCCAGCCGGTCAGCCGATCCG
>JBAPYG010000052.1:0-5231 GCA_049284615.1 Acidimicrobiia bacterium | reverse complement strand
GTCCTCATCCACGATGCCCAATACACCGACGACGAGTACGAGTCCCGGGTGGGCTGGGGCCACACCGCGGTTTCACACCTGGCCAAGTTCGTGGAGATGACCGAGCCCGCCCGGCTGGTGTCGTTTCACCACGACCCAGCGCACACCGACGCAGAGCTCGACCGTATCCACGGAGAGCTGGAGGAGTTGCTGGGAGACACGCCCTTGATCCCGGGCAAAGCCGGGACGGTCATCGACCTCTAAGAGCTCTGCTCCCGGTTGCGATTGACCCGATCGGTCAAGTCGTGGTCGACGATGTCCTCGTACTCGGGGTGACGCTCGATATAGGACGCGAAGAACGGGCAGATGGGCACCATGAGGCCACCCCCTGATCGGACGTCGTCCAACGCAAAGCGAACGAGTCTCGTGCCCAAACCCATGCCCGAGAAGTCATCGGCGATCTCGGTATGCACGAAGAGATGGCGACCTCCCCGCATGTGATAGACAGCCTTGCCGGCGCGCTCGCCATCGACGTCAATGACGTAGGCGCCCTCGTCGGGGTCATCCCTGATCTCGACCTGTCTCTCGGTGTTGTCACTCAAGGGCCACCTCACGCTCTGAATCCCCTATGTCCGATCCCGACGATAGATCTGCGATGAGCACGGCGAGACACACTCCCAAGACTCCGAAGGCGAGCCATTGGGCTTCGAGCTCACCGAGGAACCCGAGGACGAGGAGGAATGGGATGCCGAAGAGGCGATTGACGATGATCGCCCGCTCAGAGCCGGTCGCCTGTGACGTGGCTGCGATCTGGATCACCGCCAGTGTCAAGAACACGAACGCCGCCGAGCCCACCAGCAACCACCGATCGGACGCCGGCATCGCCCCATGCCCGGCTTCGGCGACTGCCTTCTCCATGGCGACACCCGAGGCCGCCAGCGCAGCCGCCAACGGCAGGTGGGTGTAGATCCACACGGTGGGCCGCCAGGCCCGGCGCACAGTGGCGTCACGTCTCACCACCGAGCCCTTCGCATTCTCGAAGTAGAGCCACCACAGAGTGGTGGCGACACCGACACCGAGACCGGCGGTGATGGTCGGTACGGCCGCCCACTCTGAGTGGCTGAGACCGGTGACGACGGCCGCAATCGACTCACCCAGCACCAGGATGGTGAACAGCCCAAACCGCTCCGGAAGATGAGACACGTCGAAAGGGACCCGAGCCTGCTCCCGTCGCATGACCCATGGCGTGGACAGGTCGATTGCCAGTGCCACGGCCCAGAGTGCGACCCTCATGTCGTCAGGGACGAAGGCAGAGGCCGTCCACATCACTGCTGCCGCGCCGAAACCGATCAGGTATCCCCGGACCAGCTCGCGTGTTTCGCTGACGTGCCGATATGCCCGCCAGTACATGACAAGGAGAAGGATTCGTGATGCCGCGTAGCCGAAGGCGAATGCACGGGTGGAGTTGGCGTCTCCCGGCGACAGCGCTGCGGCGATCACCACGATGGCCATCATCTGCCCGGCGGCCAACAACCGATAGACGAGGTCGTCGGTGTCGTAGCGGTCGGCGTAATAGGTGTGACTGGCCCACAGCCACCAGAGCAGGGCGAAATAGCCGAAATAGGAAGCGATGCCGGGACCGGTCACATCGTCGAGCAGTCGCGCTGCGAGGATGGCCACGGCAACGACGAAGACCAGGTCGTAGAAGAGTTCGAGCCAGGTCGCGGTGCGATGGCCCTCGATGTCCTTCGTCCTCAGTTGTGGTGGAGAGATCCGTATTACACCCATGCCGCCCTTGCCCACGATCGTGGAGAGAGGCTGACACGATAAGCGAACACGGATGCCGACGAGGCCGCCGCGGTGGGGTCACGGTGCAGAGGAGGCGTGGTCGACCTTATGATGCGAGGCGTCCGGATCCAACGGGCACGCTGCCAATGGCCAAACCTACATGCAATCATTTCGACACCTTGACCGAGGAGGTCGAGCCGACATCTGACGTCTGCGATCGGTGTTTGGAACAGGGCGACACTTGGGTGCATCTCCGGGCGTGTCTCTACTGCGGCGCCGTCGGATGTTGTGACAACTCGGTCAATCGTCATGCCCGCAAACACTGGGAAGAGTCAGGTCATCCGCTCATCCGCTCGATCGAGCGCGGGGAATCCTGGCGTTACTGCTTCCCCGATCACTTCCTGGCCAAGTGAGCGACGCACTTCCCCTCATCCTCATCGTCGATGACGAGCCCGAGGTATTACGGGCGATCCAGCGCGATCTGCGCGCCCAGTACTCATCCGACTACCGCATAGTTGCCGCGGGAGGGGGCCAGGAGGCCATCGACACACTCAACGAGATCTCGACCAGGGGTGGATCGGTCGCTCTGATCCTCGCCGACCAGCGCATGCCCCACGTGACCGGTGTAGATGTGCTCCGTTCCAGCCTCGAGCCGTTCCCCTCTGCCAAGAAGGCCCTACTGACCGCGTATGCGGACACCGACGCCGCGATCAGCGCCATCAACGACGTCGGCCTCGATCACTACATCATGAAGCCGTGGGACCCCCCGGCGGAGAAGCTGTACCCGATCCTCGACGATCTGCTGGAGGACTGGCAGGCCGACTATCGCCCCGCATTCGAAGGCATCCGCATCGTCGGCCACGAATGGTCGAAAGATGCTTTCGAGCTGAAGGCCTTCCTGGCGAGCAACCAGATCCCCTACCGGTCGATCGTCGTCGGCACCGACCCAGAGGCAGAGCAGTTGATGCGCACGGCGGAGGTCGGCAACGCCGATCTGCCGATGGTCCTCTTCCCTGACAGCGACCCTCTCAAGCGACCGACCCAGACCGACTTGGCCGATCGAATCGGGCTGCAGAGTCATGCGAGCTCACCTGCGTACGACGTGGCGATCGTGGGGGCGGGGCCGGCCGGCCTCGCTGCCGCCGTCTATGGGGCGTCGGAGGGTCTGAAGACCCTGCTCATCGAGGCGTCCGCTCCCGGAGGTCAGGCCGGCCAATCCTCCCTGATCGAGAACTACCTCGGCTTCCCCCGGGGCATCAGCGGTGCCGATCTGGCGAGACGCGCCGGTGCGCAGGCAGCTCGATTCGGCGCCGAGATCCTCGTCCCGGCTCGGGTGGAGAAGATCGAGCGCAAGGACCCCTACAAGATCGTCCACCTGGACGACGGCTCGACGGTGACTGCCAAGGCCATGGTCGTCACCAGTGGTGTCGAGTACCGGCGACTGAAAGCAGATGGCCTCGACGACCTCGTCGGAGCCGGGGTCTACTACGGGACCTCGCGAATCGAGGCTGCGAACCATCAGGGCCAGCCGCTCTACGTCGTCGGAGGGGGCAACTCGGCCGGACAGGCTGCCCTCTTCCTCACCAGGTTCTCCGATGAAGTGAACATCGTCATCCGCTCCGCCGATCTCACCGCCACCATGTCGTCCTACCTCATCGACAACATCGCCATGAACGAGGCCATCACGGTCATGCCTCACACCGCCATCATGTCGGCATCGGGCGACACGCACCTCCAGCGGCTCGCGATCAAGGACCTGGACACCGAGGAAGTGGAGGAGCGAGACGCCGGAGCCCTTTTCATCTTCATCGGGCAGCGGGCGCAGACCGATTGGCTGCACGGGTTGCTCCAGTTGGACGATCGTGGCTTCATCCTCACCGGCGGCGACCTGGGGCCCCTCGCCGATTGGAACACCGATCGAGAACCTCTCCCCCTGGAGTCCTCGGTGCCGGGCATCTTCGTCGCCGGAGACGTGAGGCACGGCTCTATTCGCCGGGTAGCGGGTGCCACCGGGGAAGGGGCGACGGCGATACGGTTCGTCCACCAACACCTGGCATCTCTTTGAAGACGACAGCCGAGATCCTTCGGAGCCTCCCCTACTTCTCCGATCTCCCCGACGAGCTCCTCCGCCGTGTTTGCGACGCCGCGGATCAGATCCACTTGAGCAAAGGCGAGGTGATTATCCACGAGGGCAGCGACTCCGAGGAGATGTACGTCGTCGTCGAAGGGGAGCTGGTCGTCACCAAGTTGAGCGGGGGCAAGGACGTCGAGCTGGGCCGCATCGAGCCGGGTGACGTCGTCGGTGAGATCGCGCTGCTCGATCAGGCTCCTCGGACGGCCACTGTTTCCGCCCTGACCGACACCTTCGCCATCCGGGTGCCGGTGTCGGCGTTCGAAGACCTGCTCAGCGACTCCCGGGTAGTGCGGAGGATGTTCAGGACGGTCACCTCGCGTCTCCGTGGCATCGAGGAGACCTTACGTCACGAGGAGCGAATGGCCGCCCTGGGGAAGATGGCGGCCCAGTTGATGCACGAGCTCAACAATCCCGCTGCCGCGGTCGCCCGCAGCACCCAAGAGCTCGCCCGGTTGCAGACGGAATTGACCCAGGAGACGACCCAGATCGCTGCGCTGGTGGGTGGCGAACCGGTGGTTCCCGACCCAGAGGCCTCGGCTTCGCTCAGCGCCCTCGAGCGAAGCGACGCCGAGGACGACCTCGTCTCCTGGCTCGACGACCATGGCCTCGAGGAATCATGGGACATCGCCCCCTCATTGGTCGAATCGGGTTGGACCACGGAGAAACTCGACGTGGCGGTGTCGGGGTCCCCGCCGGAGATGCGCCCGCATTTGATCAAGTGGATCGGTCTGCGCGCCGCCACCGCCCAGGTCGTCGATGAGTTGGGGATAGGTGCCCGGCGCATCGCCGAGTTGGTGCGTGTAGTCAAGGAGTACTCGTTCCTCGACCGCGCTCCGATCCAGGAGATCGATCTGACCACGGGAATCAAGGACACTCTCATCCTCCTCAAGCACAAGCTGCGGAGCGTCGACGTCGTGCTCGACTTCGACGAAGATCTCAACACCGTCGAAGCGCCCGGACGTGACCTGAACCAGGTATGGACGAACTTGATCGACAACGCAGCCGATGCGATGGGCGAAGGTGGCAAGCTGAGGGTCTCGGCCCACAACGACGGCTCCGATGTCGTCGTTGAGGTGTCCGATTCGGGGGGTGGGATACCCGAAGACGTCGCCCAGAAGATCTTCGACCCGTTCTTCACCACCAAAGAGCCGGGTAAGGGCACCGGGCTCGGCCTGCACACCGTGCACACCATCGTGGGTCGGATCGGGGGGGACATCTCGGTGGCGTCTCACGATGGTGGGACTACGTTCACCGTGAGGCTGCCGGCAGTCCTCTGACGACGCGCCGACCGGCGTCTCGGCGACACGCGACCCGTCGCTGTTGATATGTT
>JBAPYG010000051.1:0-4449 GCA_049284615.1 Acidimicrobiia bacterium | reverse complement strand
GATCCCGTCGGCATAGCGATGAAACGGAGCGTCGACGTAGGTCCCGGTGTTGGCCACCATGTCGATCGCGCCGATGTGGAACTCGACGCCTTCGGCGTAGCTCTCCCGCGAGTCCTCGCGGGACATGTGGGTGCGCAGGACCGGCCCGGGCAGACCGGGGTAGGTCACCATTCCGTCGCGGATCGGATGGCTCAGGTCGACCAGACCCCTCCCCGACACCGGTTCCACCCTCTTGTGCGGCTCGTCCAGGTATCGCTTGTTGCGGATCTCGACGGAACCAATCATGAGAAGGTTGAGATCCCTCACGATGTGGTCGGCCAACTCTTCGTCCGCCATCTCGTCGTGGTCCATGTCGATACGGAAGCCCTCGCCATGAAGGGCGCCGCCATTGCTGAAGGAGATGTCGAAGTCGAACATCACTCGTCGGTCGGTCACGTCGGTCCTCTCTGCGAGATTCGGGCCGTCTTGACGCTATCGCGGCAATGGCGCTGTCGAAGACGTCCTCGGTCTCTAAGGGTTAATCCCGATGGTGATCCGTCCTGCTCCGACCGATCCTGATCTCACCCAACGAGAAGGACGGCATGACCGCATACATCACGAGCGTCGGAGCTTTCCTCCCGGGAGACCCGGTCGGGAACGACGAGATCGAGACCTACCTCGGCACCACCACCGCATCCGATCGGATCGGGCAGCGGATGCTCGAGGCCAACGGCATCGAGAAGCGACACTATGCCCTCGACCGCAACGGCGAGACCACGATGCTCAACGAAGAGCTCGCAGAGCGGGCCGTGCGCTCCGCGTTGAGGGGGAGGAGCTACACACCTCGTGACCTGGGCATGCTCGCCACCGGGACGACCCAGGGCGACCTCCCGGTCCCCGGGTTCGCCTCGATGGTGCACGGCCGTCTCGGTGGAGGGCCGATGGAGGTGCTCTCTGCAGGGGGTGTCTGCTGTTCGGGGGTGGCCGCCCTCCGTGCCGCCGAGGCCGCGATCCAGCTCGGACGTCATCGGGTGGCCGTGGCCGTCGCATCCGAGCTGGTGAGCCGCACGCTGCGTGCCGATCGTCTCGGGGGTGGCGACAGGCCCGGCTTCGACGCCGAGTTCTTGAGATGGATGCTATCCGACGGTGCCGGAGCTGTGGTAATCGAGGGCGAGCCCAGATCAGACGGGCTATCGCTCCGGATCGACTGGTCCCACCTCGTCTCGCACGCCGATCGCTTTCCCGTCTGCATGTATGCGGGGACTTCATCACCGGGCTCCGTCGCCGCCGGGAGCACATGGCAGGATGTGTCGTCGCCTGGTCTCGCCCACGAGGCGGGGATGCTCGACTTGCGCCAGGACACCGGCATCCTCAACAACATCGTCGCCCTGGGTGTCGAGGAGTACGTCGGCCTGGTCCGTGACGGGCGAGTGGTTCCCGGCGAGATCGACCATCTGCTCGTCCACTACAGCTCCGAGTACTTCCGTTCCGACATCGTGCGTCTGATGAGCGAGGCGGGTCTCATGATTCCCGAAGACCGTTGGTTCACCAATCTGCGAACGAAGGGGAACACCGGGGCCGCCAGCATCTTCATCATGCTGGAGGAGGCCTTCAACGGTGGGCGCTTCTCTCCTGGAGAGCAGATTCTCCTCATGGTCCCGGAGTCGGGCCGGTTCTCGGTCTCTTTCATCCACCTGACATGTGTGGAAGGTGAGGGTTTGCCGTCCGCCACCTCGCCGGCCGTGGACACGACCACGGGAGCGACGTCGGACTGGCTGTTTCAGGAGCTGGCACTGGTGTGGGCCGGGTTCGAGGGCCACCTCTCACGGGTCCCCATCGTCCGGCGCATCGAGTCGCACGAGGCCAGTCTCGAGGACTACCAGAGTCTCCTCTACAACCTCCGCCAACAGGTCAAGGAAGGCGCGCGGTGGATAACCCGGGCGGCATCCAACATCAGCTCCGATCACGCCGACCTCCGCGCCGAGTTCATAGAGCACGCCGCCGAGGAGCAGCTCGACTTCAGGATGCTCGAAGATGACTACGTGTCCGTCGGAGGAGAGCGATCGGCCATCGAGACCGGGGTGAAGAACCCCGGATCGGAAGCACTGTCTGCCTTCATGTTCAACCAGGCCAACCGGGAGAACCCGTTCGACCTGCTCGGGGCGATGTACATCATCGAAGGGCTCGGAGCCAACAAGGCCACCCGCTGGATGGAGCTAATCCGCGACCAGCTGGACCTCGAGGAGGACCAGATTCGCTTCCTGACCTACCACGGTGGGGCCGACGAGGAGCACACCGAGAAGATGTTCGAGATCCTCAGGTCCGACCTGATCACACCGGACATCGCCCGCTCCATCGTCCACACGGCTCGGGTGGTGGCGCGGCTCTATGCCCTGCAGCTCGAGGAGGTCGATCATGTCTGAGAGCCCGGTCAGCCGTCTGCTGGAGAGCGACGGGCCCGGGATCTGGGACGCCCTGGCCGGAGACCCCACATTTCAGTTCAACCGCCGTGCCCTCGCCCTCCTGGCCCAGGACCAGTCGAGATGGTCGCATCGGTTCGTCCGACCTCCGGCCAGGGTCTTCAGCCGAATCGCCGTTGCCCTGATCGTGCTGGTCAAGCGGGTCCTCCCTTTCGAGTTCTCCTCCCACCGACTGCTCGACCGGCTGGGCATCTGGTTCATGTCGAGATTCGTCTCCGAGGAGGGTGGCGAGCTCTTGCTGCGCCACTTCGTGATCGAGACCAACGTCCTGGCCTTCATCGCCCGGAACACCGGATTGGAAGAGCCCGGTCTGCGGCCCACGGACCTCAGCGAGCTCGACGACAACGCCGTGATCGTCCACGACCTGAACCTCTACGAGGTCCTGGCAGGGCTCGACAATCGGGCCCTGGTCGGCCCGGGTGAGCGTGATGGGCCGCTCGACTTCTCGATACTCGAGATCGACGACATCACACCCGCCCCACACAGCCGTCTCATGCGTCTCGACCTGGAAACCGCCCTGTGTGTCATGAACATCGCCTTCTGCCTGCTCACCACGTCGGATCAATACCGCAAAGCCGTTCATTCCCTCCAACTCGACGAGTCCGTCTTGTCCATCCTCAGCGAGTTGACGGGTGATGTTCTGTTCAGGTCCTGGAAGCCGGCCGGCTACCTGCCGATCGTCCGAACCAATCGGGACGTGCCCCGCGATCTCTTCGCCCATGCGGTGATCCACGAGTACATCCACGCCCGGCTCCTGGCCATCGCACCGACAGCGCCCTGCGGGGCGTCTGACGCCTGTCCCCGGATCGAAAGAGCCCTGGCCGGTGTCTGACGGCATCGGGTCGATGGATTTACGCTGGCCGGGTGGCAATGCCCAACCGACGGGGTCCGGCTCAACCTCCCGTGGACAGGACGCTCACCAGGGTCGTGGTGCTCATGCGGCTGCTGGGGTGGGCCTGGCTGATCGTCCTGACCGTGGTGGCGCTCTCCACGTCGTCTCCCGGCCCCGACACGGCGGTGGTCGTTGGCACCATGGTCCTCGCCACGCTGGGAGCGGGTCTCACCGTGCTGGCGGCGCGACAGGGCTTCCTGGGCTCGGTCTGGTACGCCGGTCTCGACGGTGTGATCGCACTCACCCTGGCCGCGGCGGGTCTCCTCACCGACTTCGGTGAGTTCCTCGTGGGTGGATATCCGGCATCCTGGATCTTCATAGTCGCCTTTGCCACGAGCCTCCCCTGGACAGCCGTCGCCGGAGTGGCGGCGTCGGCCGCGTTCGCCGTTCTCCATGTCCTAATGGGCCTCGAGCCGACCCGGGTATTCGGCTCGATTCAATTCGTGGTCGTGGCCGTGGTCGTGGGTTGGGCCTTCGATGCGCTCAGGGAGCGCGAGCGTCTCCGGCTCGACGCCGAGGAAGAAAGGGCGGCAGCAGAGGCCGATCTCGCCGCCGAGCAACGACGTTCCGAACGTCTTCGAGAACGTTCGGCGCTGGCCCGCCGCCTCCACGACTCGGTGCTGCAGACGCTCAACCTGATCAGCGCAGCGGCCGACGAACCGGCCGAGGTCCGCTATCTGGCACGGGTCCAGGAACGAGACCTACGACGAACCATCAGTGAGTACGAGTCGCCTTTCGAGGACAGCTTCAGGGCCCGGCTCCTCGAGGCCCGGGCGGACGTGGAGGATCGATACCGTGTCGAGATCGACCAGTTCATCAAGGACGATGCCGAGATGGACGGGACACTCGAGGCGATGATCGGTGCTGCCGGGGAGGCGATGAACAACGCCGCCAGGCACTCCGAATCCGACCGGATCGACCTCTTCGCCGAGATCCGCGAAGACACATTGCAGATCAGCGTCCGCGACCGGGGTCGGGGATTCGTCGGGACCGAGGAGGAAACTGGCATCGGCAAGTCGATAGTCGACCGCGTCGAAGGGGTCGGTGGCACCGTGAGCATCAGAAGCGAGCCGGGTCACGGGACCGAGGTCATGCTCA
>JBAPYG010000050.1:0-1934 GCA_049284615.1 Acidimicrobiia bacterium | reverse complement strand
ACCTTCTTGTGTCTCCCCGGAACGACTCGGGCCCGGTTGACCCGGTTGGCCAGGGTCTTCCACAGGATCTCCTCGACCAGGGTCGACTTGCCCGAGCCGGAGACCCCGGTGACCGCGGTGAACACACCGAGTGGGAACTCGACATCGAGACCCTGGAGGTTGTTCTCCGAGGCGCCGAGGACCCTGATCGCCTCACCGTTGCCCTGACGACGGATGAGGGGCACCTCGATCTGCCGTCGGCCCGCCAGATAGTCACCTGTCAGCGAGTCGGGGGCGCCGGTGATCGCCTTCAGGTCGCCCTCGGCGACGATGCGGCCCCCGTGCTCGCCGGCACCGGGGCCGATGTCGAGGATGTGGTCTGCGGTCTTGATGGTCTCCTCGTCGTGTTCGACCACGATGAGGGTGTTGCCCAGGTCGCGGAGACGGAGCAGGGTCTCGATGAGACGCTGGTTGTCACGCTGATGCAGCCCGATGGAGGGCTCGTCGAGGATGTAGAGCACACCGACGAGACCCGACCCGATCTGGGTGGCCAGTCTGATCCGCTGCGCCTCGCCCCCGGCCAGGGTCGCCGCCGAACGGGATAGGGAGAGGTAGTCGAGACCGACGTCGAGGAGGAACCGGATGCGGGCCCGCACCTCTTTGAGCACCTGCTCGGCGATGTGGGCGTCACGCTCGGAGAGCTCGATGGAGTCGAAGAAGTCATGGGCGTCGCCCAGGTTCAGCTCGGAGACCTCGGCGATGTTGCGTCCGTCGATGGTGACCGCCAGGGAGACCGGGTTGAGCCGCCCCCCGCCACAGGCGTCACAGGGGACGATCGCCATGTACTCCTGGTAGTACTCCCGGGCCGAATCGGACTCCGCCGACTCGTGACGACGGTTGAGGAAGGGCACGGCGCCTTCGAAGGTGGCGTCCCACTTGCGTTTCCGACCGAAGCGGTTGGTGTACTCGACGGTGATCTTCTCTTCACCGGTCCCGTAGAGAATCTTCTCCTTGATGTCGTCCGACAGGTCTTTCCACGGGGTATCCATGGAGAACCCGAAGACCCCACTGAGCCCGTTGAGGAGGCGGTGGTAGTAGCGCATCCGGTTCGATGACCACATGGGGATGGCTCCCTCGGCGAGGGAGAGGTCGGGGTCACCGATGACCAGCTCGGCGTCGACCTGGAACCTGGTGCCGATGCCGGAGCACTCGGGGCACGCCCCATACGGGCTGTTAAACGAGAAGTTGCGTGGTTGCAGGTCTTCGAAGCTGAGACCGCACTTAGAGCAGGCCAGATGCTGGGAGAAGGTGAGGGTCCCTCCCTCGGTGATCTCGATGTCGGCGACTCCTTCGGCCAGGGACAGGGCCGTCTCCAACGACTGGGTGAGACGTTGCTCCATCCCCTCCTTGCGGACGAGACGGTCGACGATCACCTCGATGGTGTGCTGGTAGTAGCGGTCGAGCTTGATCTCCTCGGTGAGCTCTCGCACCTCGCCGTCGATGCGGGCCCGGGAGAAGCCCTGCTTGGCCAGGTCGGCCAGCAGGCCCTCGTACTCGCCCTTACGCCCCCGGACCACCGGGGCCAAGACCTGGAACCTGGTCCCCTCCTCTAGCTCGAGGATGCGGTCGACGATCTGTTGCGGGGTCTGACGCTCCACCGGCGTCCCGTCGTTGGGACAGTGGGCGATGCCGATGCGAGCGTAGAGCAGACGCAGGTAGTCGTGGACCTCGGTGACCGTGCCCACCGTGGAGCGGGGGTTGCGGGACGCGGTCTTCTGGTCGATGGAGATGGCCGGGGACAACCCGTCGATGAAGTCGACGTCGGGCTTGTCCATCTGGCCCAGGAACTGGCGGGCGTAGGACGACAACGACTCGACGTAGCGACGCTGGCCCTCGGCGTAGATCGTGTCGAACGCGAGACTCGACTTACCCGACCCTGACAGTCCGGTGAAGAC
>JBAPYG010000049.1:0-13939 GCA_049284615.1 Acidimicrobiia bacterium | reverse complement strand
GCGAACCGAGTCCCCTCGGTCAGGACCGAGATGGCGATGGCACCTGCTGCTTCGTAGCGCCGTGCCAGCTCGACGACTCGCCGATCCCCGCCATCGGTCAGCCGTCCTTCGGATGGGCTGGCCAGCTTGGCCTCGGCGATCACGTCAAAGCCAGTGCGCCCGATGCGGAGAGGGCGGGGCGGCGAGGCAGACGCCACGCGGGAATCGAGCCCGGTGACGTCTGCCCTCTCTCTGGCCACGCGAGCCCGGAGGAGACTCGACGCGGACATCTCGTGAAGGAAGTCAGACACCGAATGCCTCCTGGTCGGATCCAGCGGACAAACGGGTGAGGAGATCGCCGGCCAGACCGTCATCGATGGCCCCCGTCGCCCTGTGCATGGCATCCTCGACGGGAACACCGGTCACGCGCAGTGCCAACGATGCTCCGAGGACGAGGGCGTCGCGGTGTGGGCCTCGCTCCCCTTCGAAGACGTCGCGGATCGCCCGGGCGTTGTGCTCGGGGTCACCACCCATCAGGTCGGACGGGGCACAACGGTCGAGCCCCAGATCGGCCGGGTCTTCGAAGCTTTCGTCCACTCTCCCGGAACGGACATCGAGCAAGAGATACGGCCCGACGGGGGTCGGTTCGTCCCACCCAGGCTCGCCATGCACGACGAAGGCGCGCTGAATGTCCATGCCCGCCAGTGTGTCCGCCATCATGCGAGCGCTCTCGATGTCGAAGGCACCGACCACCAGATACGGGGTGCGCGCCGGGTTGGCGAGTGGGCCGACGAGGTTGAAGATCGTGCGGGTCCCCAGAGCCTGCCGGACCGCTGCGACGGCCTTCATCGAAGGATGGAACAGCGGGGCGAACAGATAGGTGAATCCTGTCGCCTCGAATACCTCACCCGAGCGCTGCGGGTCCCATGGGACATCGAGCCCGAGGGCGGAGAGAACGTCGAAGCTCCCGCTTCGGGACGAGACCGAGCGGTTGCCGTGTTTGATCACCTCTGCCCCGGCGGCGGCGGCGAGGAGGGCGCCACCTGTGGAGAGGTTGAAGCTCCCCGAGGCATCGCCCCCGGTGCCCACCACGTCGACGGCATGGTCGACATTCGAGATGGCCGGTGAGACCGCGATTTGTTGGAGGCCCCGGGCGAAGCCGCGCAACTCATCAGGGGTCTCGCCGCGGGTTCGCATCCCGGCGAGAGCGGCCGCGGCCATCGCCGGGTTCAGGTCGTCGGAAGTCAACTGGGCCACGAGGCTCCCCGCCTGCTCCTCGGTGAGCCGCTCCCCGGAGAGGATGGCCTCGACGAGGTCTCTCATGACGTGACACCCACGAGCTGGTGGTCGTCTCTCACCCGCAGCCCCAGGAAGTTGGCGACGAGACGATCGCCCAGCGGGGTCAGGACGCTCTCGGGGTGGAATTGGACACCCTCCACCGGCAGTGATTTGTGACGGATGCCCATGATCTCGCCCTCCGACGTGTACGACGAGATCGCCAGCACGTCGGGAAGGTCCGACTCGGCCACGGCCAAGGAGTGGTAGCGACCACAGGCCAGGGGGTTGGGCAGACCCACGTAGATGGAGCGTCGATCGTGATACACCTCGGAGGCTTTTCCGTGCATCAGCGTCATCGCGGGGTCGACATGGCCACCGAAAGCGATGGCGATCGCCTGATGCCCGAGACAGACTCCGAGGACCGGGGCCCTCCCGGCGAAGTGCCGGATGATCTCGACCGAGACACCGGCGTCCTCAGGTCGGCCCGGCCCGGGTGAAATGACGACGTGCGTCGGCTCGAGGGCGTCGGCGGCAACGATGTCGATCTCGTCGTTGTAGGCCACGGTGACCTCGCTCCCTGCCATCTGGAACGCCTGGACGAGGTTGTATGTGAATGAGTCGTAGTTGTCGATCACGAGGACGTGGCTCACAACCCCTCCTTTGCCAGTTCGAGCGCCGACTCGAGGGCGGCGCCTTTGGACAGGACTTCCCGATGCTCCGTCACGGGATCGCTGTCGGCGACGATCCCGGCCCCCGCTTGATATGTGTACTCACCGTCGCCGAAGACGAGGGTCCTGATGGTTATGGCCTGATCCATCGAACCACCATGGCCGAAATAGCCGATCGACCCCGAGTAGAGGCCACGTGCGACTGGCTCCAGCTCGTCGATGATCTCGATGGCCCTCAACTTGGGAGCGCCCGACACAGTTCCCGCCGGGAACGACGCGGCGAAGAGGTCGAAGGCGTCGAGGCCGTCGCGTAGCTCCCCGGTGACACCACTGACCATGTGCATGACGTGGCTGTACCGCTCGATGGCCCGGTACGGGTCGACCAGCACCGTCCCGGCGCGGGCGGTCCGGCCGAGGTCGTTGCGGGCGAGGTCGACGAGCATGACATGCTCTGCCGCCTCCTTGGCATCCCCGAGCAGCTCCCTCTCCAATCGACCGTCCTCATCGTCGGTCCGCCCCCGGGGACGGGTGCCGGCGATGGGCCGCAACTCCGCCTTCCCTTCGTTGAGCCGGGCCAGAGCCTCGGGTGACGAGCCCACGACCTGGAGATCTCCAGTGTCGATGAAGTACATGTACGGCGACGGGTTCATCAGGCGGAGGCCCCGGTACGCGGCGAAGGGCTCGACCTCCGTCTCTCCGGTGAAACGGATGGAGAGCACCAGTTGGTAGACATCACCCGCCGCGATATGACGCTTCACCGCCTCGACACCCTCGACATACTCGGCTTCGGACATGCTGGGCTGGGCAGGGCCGTGCTTCGCCGGCGGGTGCGCTGCGGTCAGAGGCCCGCGGAGAGCGGCCACGACGTCACGGCGCAGGGTCTGCCGCTCGGCGTCGGACCCGACGTGGAGCAACGCCATCCTCCTCGTCAGGTGATCGAACACCAGAATGGAGTCGGTTGCCATGTAGACACCGTCCGGCCCTCTCCCCGGGTGAGGCGATGGCGCCAGCTTGTAGAGACGACGGACAAGGTCGAAGGCCGCCACCCCGACCAGGCCACCACCAAACGGCTCTGCCGTCGGATCGAAGGGCTCACAGACGGGGATCCCGGCCAGGGCCGCCCTCAGCCCGTCCAGGACCCCGTCGTGGATCCGCTGGCCACCTTCGAAGACTCCATCGTCCTCCACGGTGAATCTGCGAGTCCCCCCGAACCCGATGAACGAGTATCTACCCGTGTGACCGCCCTCGACGCTCTCCAGGAGGTAGCGAGGCTGCATCGGCTCCAGACGCAGGTAAGCGGAGACGGGTGTGTGCAGGTCTGCCGGTATGTCGAAAATCGATTCCATCGGTCTCTCGTCGTTCGGGCCCCGAGTTGGGTTCGTCGGAATCGAAAAACCCACCCCGTGGCGTGAGGTGGGTTCGTGTCGCTTGTGGGATGAGCCGCGCGGTCGCCACCTCTATGGGCTGGGCCACCACCAGTTTCCGTTGCGGGATGTGGACATGCTGCTCATTGCCCTGAGGTTTCTAGTACCGGCGATCGAGGGAGTCAACCCAAGCCGCATCGAGAGCAGAGACGGCGTTGACGCCGTATTGTGCCCCGACGACCTCGTGAACACAGGCCAGGGAGGGCCAGGCTGATGTTGGCGACCCTCGCCGTCGCCTGGCGCACGGTGATCAAGCGACTCTTCGCCGATTGGCTGATCGTCGGCGCAGTTTTCATCAGTGTCGTCCTCGCCGCCGCCCTGCTCGCTGCCGGGCCTATATACGCCGACGCGGTGACGATCAGCGCACTGCGGAGGAGCATCGACGACGCACCGATAGGCGACGCCACGACGTCGGTGGGAATCAAGGTCTTCGCCGACGACTACGAGGTGATCGACCGGGCCGCCCGAGCCACACTCGCCGACGCCTTGACCACGACCGATGGGTTGGTGTACTCCCACATCGAGGCGGACTCCTATGGCATCGAGGGACGTCAAGCGGCCGGCGTCCGCACCGGGTTGGTGTCCCTCCAATACTTCGAGGGAATCGAGGCCCGGGCGACTCTGCTCGAGGGGAACTGGCCGTCGCCCGCCGATGAGCCTCACGAGATCGCGATCACCCAGGCGACGGCGGAAGGCCTCGGGGTCGATGTGGGAGATGTGATCGAGGTGGCCAATCGCCTCGACCCGTCGAACACGTCCTCGGTCCGGGTAGGCGGGATCTTCGCACCGGATGACCCCACCGACTCGTTCTGGCTGGGGGACCCCATGATCGTTCCCGGGATGGTGGAGACGGCCAGTTTTCGGACGTACGGCCCATTGGTGATCCCGCTCGAGACCATGCTCGAGCATTTCACCCCGGTGCGCGTCAACGCAGAATGGCGGGCGCTTCCCGACTTCAGCGCTCTTGCCGTCGACCAAGTGGGAGCACTCAGGGCGTCCATGGCAGGTCTTCCTGTGACCCTCGACCAGACCTTGCGCGAGACGCTGGGCGAGGGGATGTCGGCGACATCAGGGTTCACGGTCGAATCGGGTCTCCCCGATCTGCTGTCCAGCGTGGATAGGTCTCTGACTGTGACCCGTTCCAGTGTCCTCGCCCTCCTGGTTCAACTGGCGATCCTGGCCGGCTACTCCCTGATCCTCACCGCCGGCCTCCTCGTCGACACCCGGCGCACCGAGACCATCCTCATGCGGTCCCGGGGCGCCAGCCCGCGTCAGATCCTGCTGGTGGCAACACTGGAGGGGATCGTCCTCACCGTCCCCGCTGTGCTGGCAGCGCCGTTTCTGGTGTCCTGGCTTCTCGGGATCCTGAACACGGTGGGCCCTCTGGCCGCGATAGATCTGACCATCGACCCGATGGTCTCGCCCGGATCGTTCGCCCTGGCCGGCCTGGCCGCATTGCTGGCAGTGGTTCTGCTGGCGTTCCCGGCCTACCGGTCGGCCCGCTCCTTTGGCACCACCTCGATCCGTCGTCGGCGCCAGCAGAGTGAGCCGGTATCCCAACGCATCGGGCTCGACATCGCCCTCATCGCCCTCACGCTCATCGCCTTCTGGCAACTCACGGTGGTGGGCCCACAGGTGAGCGCGAGAGTTCGCGGCCGGTTTGGCGTCGACCCCCTGCTGATCGCGGCGCCCACTCTGGGGCTGCTCGCCGGTGCCGTCCTGGCCCTGCGAGTGATCCCCCTCCTGGCGCGGATGGCGGAATGGGTTTCGGCTCGGGGCAGGGCAACGGTCGCAGCACTCGCCGCCTGGCAGGTGGCGCGACGCCCGCGGCGTTACACCAGGTCGTCGTTGCTGTTGATCATGGCGGTCGGGATCGGGTTCCTCGCCGCCTCCTACTCCACGACCTGGATCGAGTCCCAGCGCGACCAGGCCGCATTCGGGGTCGGTGCGGACATCTCGGTGATCCCGGCCGGAGGTCGGGAGGCGATCGACTCGATGCATCTCCGAACGGCGCACGAGTCGATACCCGGGGTCACCGACTCGATGCCGGTGTGGGGGATGCTGGGTCAGCTCGCCGGGGGGGGCGGTGTGGGCCAGTTCGTTGCCCTGGACGCGGCCATCGCCCCGGAGACGGTCGCGATACGTGACGACATCGCACCCGACTTCGCCGCTCTGATGGGAGCCCTGGTCGAGGGGCGACCGAGTCTCTCCTCGATCGAGATCGAAGGGGAGCCCGACGCCCTCATCATCGGTATCGAGGCGACCGAGCTGATCCCGACCGGGGACGAGTTCGAGTCGTGTGACTTCTCCGACGAGGATCTCGACGAGCAGGCACGCGACTCCGACGTCTGTTTCGACGGGGATCTCTGGCTCGTCGTCCAGGACGGTGACGACTTGCTCCACCGGGTGAGCGCCGGGCGGGTCCCTGTGAACAACGGCATTGCCCATCTCGAGGCAGAACTGACTGGGGTGACCCCCGAGGGCAGGTCGATCGACCCGGTCTACCCCCTTTCCCTCGTCGGATTCGAGATGGCGATGCGGCTCCCGCAGGCGACGTCACGCTCGGTAACGGTCACGATCCCCGAGCTCGAGGCCGTCGACGGCGGAGCGACGAGCCCCGTGACCGCGTTCGAGGGCATTGCCTGGGTAGCAGAGTCCGTGCCGATCGGTCGCACACAGCGCTCTCCCGCGATCACGGTTGGCTCCGAGACGCCATTGACTCTGGAGATAGAGACGGGTTCGGGCGTCGGAGAGAACCTCACCTACTTCGGGCTCAGACCTTCCGGGGCACCACTTCCCGACAACTTCCCGATCGTCGTCTCCGAGACCTTCAGCGAGTCGAGTGTCACGGGAGTCGGTGAGGCAGTTCGATTGCCATCACTCCGCATCCGCAACGACGAGGCCCGGGTCGTCGGGACGGTCGAGGGTTTCCCCACCACCGACCCCGACCTCGGTGAGGTCGTGCTCCTCGACCTGCCCACCTATCAGGCCATGGGATACCGCGCCGGTGCGAGCATCCCTCAACCGGACAGCTATTGGTTGACCGTCGATGGAGATCCCTCCAGCGCCGTCGATGAGCTCCTCTCCCCGCCCATCGGGAGCTTTGCCGTGGCCAGCCAACAGGAGTTGGTCGACAACCTGACCGCCGACCCCGTCGCCCTGGCCACCATCGGCGCACTGACCATTGGGTTCGTGGCGGCTGCCGTATTCGCCACGGTCGGCTTCGCCGTGAGTGCCACGGTCTCGGCGCGGGAGCGACTGGTCGAGTTCGCCCTGGTGCGGGCTCTCGGCCTGTCACGCGGCCAGTTGGCGACATGGCTCTCCCTGGAGCAAGGGGTACTGGTGGTGTTGAGCCTCCTGCTGGGGACCATCGTCGGTGTCGTCCTCACCGCGGTCGTCCTCCCGCTGATCACACTGACCCAGGGTGGTGAGCCGGCGGTGCCGCCGGTAGTGGTCCGGTACCCGTGGGTGGTGATCATGGCGCTCGAGGCCGGCGTGGTCGCGGTGCTGGCCGCGGTCGTGACCGTCATGACGCTGCTCCTGCGTCGGATAGGCCTCGGTTCGCTGCTCAGGATGGGCGAAGACTGATGGCCTCGCCACGGTCGGGGGCGATGAGTCTCGGCGCCGCGGGGATCGTCTCCCGTCTCCGGGCGATGCCGTCGGTGGTGGTGAGTGTCATGACCACCGTCCTGGTTGCCTCGTTCGTGCTCGGCGCCGCCCCCCGTCTCCTCGACTACGTGTCCGAGCAGGATCTTCGAGCCACCGTGACCAATCCGGCGCCGGCGCAGCGCAACCTGCGGTCGGAGCGGGCGACCCCACTGCCGGCGGGGCCTTCGGACGACGCCTTCCTCCCTCTGCAAAGGGCCGGCGATGCGTTCGCACGCACCGAATTCCCGCCATCGGTCCAAACGGTGATCTCCGATCAGCATTTCCTCGTCGACTCGCCCCAGTTCGCGTTGGCGCCGCTCCCCGGAGACGAGGCACCCCATCCCTTCGACATGTTCCTGCGCTTTCGCTATCAGGACGGGATCGAGGAGAACGCACGCGTGGTCTCGGGATCCCTCCCCTCGCCACGGGAGCCGGTGCCCATGCTCGTCGGTGATGGGTGCCCCACGGACCCGTCCGAGCGGGCTGATCTGATGCGACGGCTCGCCGACGCCGACGCCGCCGCCGAGGACGATCTGGACTGCATGTTGGCAGACGTCCCGGTGTTCGAGATCGCGGTGACGGCCGAGACGCTGGACACGCTGGGGATCGGTCTCGATCAGATGATGTTGCTGACCCCGGATCCGGGCGATCCATTGTTCTTCAACGCTCCCGGGCAGACACTGAATGCTCCGACCGTGGTCTCGGTCTCGGGGGTGATCGAGCTCACCGACCCCGATCTCGAGTATTGGTACGGAGACCCCTCACTGCACCGGCCATCAATAGAGGAAACCGCCGACTTCAGGATCATATTCGCCACCGGGCTGCTCTCCCCGGACGCACTCGGAGACCTCACCGACACCACGGGCGACGGGAGCTGGGCGCAGACCTGGCGATATTTCGTCGACCCCGATCTGATCGTCGATGAAGACCTCGAACTGCTCGAAGACGACTTACGCCGTCTTCAGATCGAATTCTCCCCGATCTCCACGATTCCCGCCGAGATGCGGGTGATCACCCAGCTCCCGGAGCTGCTGGCCGGCCATCGGGAGCAGCGAGACCAGACCGTCGCCATGCTGTCACTCGCCATATCTGGCCTTTTCGGGGTGGCCGTCGCCGTCCTCGCATTGCTCTCGGTGTTGATGACCGTGAGGCAACGACGATCCATCGTCCTCACCCGCAGTCGCGGTGCCTCCCCCGGGCAGCTGACGATGACACGTTTCCTGGAGACGACGATCCTGGTGGCACCCGCCGCCGCAGTCGGCTACCTCCTGGCCTGGCTGGCGTTGCCGGGACGAGAGGACCTCTTCTCCTACCGCCTCGTCGTGGCTCTGGCCGCAGTCACGATCGTCATCTCGGTGTGGTCGGCCATCCCCATGTTCACCAGGCGTCTCGGCTCACTCCAGTCGGAGTCATCGGTCTCCGCAGGCTCCGGGAGCCGACGCCTCGTCTTCGAAGCCCTGGTCTTGGTGGTGGTGATCGGCGCGGTGCTCGTCCTGCGTCGCAGGGGCGAGATCGAGGATGGGCCCGCGGCAGGCTCTTTCGACGCTCTGTTGGCCGTCACCCCACTTCTGATCGCCATCACTGCCGGACTGGTGGCACTCAGGGTCTTCCCCCTGCTCGCCGGGATCTCAGCGAGGGTCGCCGCCCTGACTCGGGGAGCGATCGCATTCATCGGCTTCAGCCGGCTGGTGCGACGGCCGCTGCGAGAGAGTCTGCCGGTGGCGGTGGTCCTCGTCTGCGTGGCTACCGCTGCCATCAGCTCCATCGGTCGCAACTCGATCGAGACCGGGCAGGTCATCTCGTCGTGGCAGGTGGTGGGTGCCGACTTCATCGCCGAGGGATTCCGCACCGGGGTCAACCTCCCCTCGCGGGTGGATGTGGCCGGCCTCGCCCCAGACCGGCGGACTGCCTCCGGCAAGCTCTACACACGCGCCCGGATCGAGACCGATGCAGGTTTCGTCAACGTCGACGTCCTGGCCATCGAGACCGACAGATATTCGGAGCTCACGGCGGGGACACCGGGCACGATCGCCTTCCCGCCGGGGGTCGGAGAGCCTGCGGCCGGGACGGCCGACGACCCGGTGCCGGTCATCGCCTCCCAGACATGGCCTTCAGAGGTGCATCCCGTTGTCGGGGACCAGGTCGAGCTCGACCTCGGTCGTCTGCGACCCGTAGGGGTCGTTGTCCAGATCCGGGAGTCCTTCCCCGGCATCGCCCCCGGACGCTCTTTCCTGGTCGCCGACCTGCCCACCCTCGCCTCCATCTCCGAGCTTTCGCTCCCACCGACGGTGGCATATCTACGCGGTTCGCGTCTCGACACCGAGACGTTGCGTGCGAGCCTCGCGGAGCAGTCACCGACTGCCCGACTGACCTCGCGCTACGAGATCCTCGACGAGATCGTCGACGATCCATTCGTCTCGTGGTCGACCGTCGCCCTGGACATCACTTTCTCGTTCTCGCTGACGCTCGGGGTGATGGCTGCCATCTCGGGGCTCGCTCTCGGCGCCGCGACCAGACGAAGAGATCTCGGGTTCCTGCGCACCCTGGGCGTGGTGGACCACCAGGCCACGGCGGTGACCGCCATCGAGCAACTGCCGACCGCAGTCTTGGCAACGATCATGGGCTTGGCCACCGGGGTGTTGACCGCGTCGCTGCTCGCTCCGGCGATCGTCCTCGACGGATTCACCGGGCAGGTCGTGCCCACACGGCTCCTGATCGACTGGCCCTCCCTGGTGACACTCGGCCTGGTGGTCATCGGTTCGCTCGCGGCCGGCATCGGTATCTTTGTGTTGGTGAGTCGACGAGACGACCTCGGTCGGGCGCTTCGAGTGGGAGACATCGAATGACCCAGAAAACGCCCGGATCCAATCCATTGGCGCCGGGGACCGCAACCGTGGGCCCGGCAATCGTCTGCGATGGCCTGGTCAAGATCTACAAGGTCGCCGAGCTCGAGGTGGTCGCCCTCCAGGGTCTCGATCTCGTGGTCGACGCGGGTGAGTTCGTGGCGATCGTGGGGGCATCGGGAAGTGGCAAATCGACACTTCTCAACATCCTCGGTGGGCTCGACACTCCTTCGGCGGGGGCCGTGTCCGTGGCCGGCTTCGACCTGCTCGACATGGATCAGCGATCGCGGACGTCCTACCGCCGCAACATGATCGGCTTCGTCTGGCAGCAAACGGCCCGCAACCTCCTGCCGTATCTCACCGCACGTGAGAATGTCGAGATGCCCATGACGCTCAACGGAGGCCGCGCCGACTATCGACGCGCACGAGCCATGGAGCTCCTCGACGCCGTTGGGCTGGCCGACCGACACCGCCACCGGCCCGACCAGCTGTCGGGTGGTGAGCAGCAGCGCGTGGCCATCGCCACCGCCATGGCCAACACCCCACGGGTGCTGTTCGCCGATGAGCCCACAGGCGAGTTGGACAACACCACATCGGAGGAGGTCTTCTCCAACCTCAGGTCGATCAACGAGACACGAGAGGTCACCATCGTCGTCGTGACCCATGACCCCCTGGTATCCGAGCACGTCAATCGAACCATCGCGATCAGGGACGGGCGAACCAGCAGCGAGGTCTTGCGTCGCACCGAGATCGGAGCCGGCGGGGAACACACGACCGTGGCCGAGGAGTTCGTCGTCCTGGACCGGGCCGGTCGGCTCCAACTGCCCAACGAGTACGTCGATGTCCTCGAGCTGCGGCGTCGCGTCCGACTGACTCTCGACCCCGATCACATCAACGTATGGCCGGATCGGGAGGGCAATGACCGCTGAGACGCCGATGGTGACCGACCTCCTGGTCGCGCGCGGATTGGGCCGGACGTACGTCTCCGGCCCCAACGTGATCCACGCCGTCCGCGATCTCGACCTCGAGGTCCGACCGGGCACGCTGACCGTCATCCGGGGCCGATCCGGGAGTGGCAAGACGACCCTGCTCAACCTTCTGGGCGGTCTCGAGCGGCCCACCGCCGGGACCGTCGAGCTCGAAGGGGAAGACGTGTCCAGCATGGACGAGCCGGCCCTGGCGACCACGCGTCGCTCCAAGGTCGGGTTCATCTTCCAGGCTTTCGGGCTGATCCCGATCCTGACGGCCGCCGAGAACGTGGAGGTGCCCCTGCGTCTGGTGAAAGCCTCGCCGTCACGGCGAAGGGAGCGGGCCCGATCGTTGCTGGGCAAGGTCGGCCTTGCCGATCGGCTCGACCATCGCCCGGAGGAGTTGTCGGGTGGGGAGCAGCAACGGGTCGCCATCGCCCGAGCCCTGGCCAACGCGCCGAAGCTCCTGCTCGCAGACGAGCCGACCGGCCAGCTCGACTCGAGGACCGGCAAGGTCATCATCGAGCTGATCTCCGACCTGGTCGCCTCCGAGCACATCGCCGCGGTCGTGGCGACTCATGACCCGGCCCACATGGCGGTGGCCGACCGTGTTGTCGAATTGAGCGATGGGCACGTGATATCCGATTCGGCGAGCCCATGAAGAAGGTGGGGACCGGCATCTTCATGGTGGGCGGATATGTCAACGCCTACGTCGTCGACGGCGACCAGGGAGTCACGCTCATCGACACGGGTCTGCCCAAGAGAGACGGGCTCATCACCGACGCCCTGAACGTCATCGGCCGTCGACCTGCGGACGTGATGGCGATCGTCCTCACCCACTCGCACAACGACCACACGGGTGGTGCTGCCCTCCTCAAGGAGGCGACGGGGGCAACGCTGATCGCTCCGGAGCTCGAGACTGCTGTCATCGAAGGCCGGGCACAAGTGCCGCCGCCGCCCATGTTGGCGGGGCCACTCTCGTTCCTGAACAGGCTGACGCCTCGAGCTATGCCGGCCAATGTCGACGTCATGGTCACCGAGGCCGCGCAGGAGGGGATGCCGTCTGACCTCACGGTCCTCGACACTCCGGGCCACACCCCGGGCCACACTTCATACCTGCTCGACAGGGGTGGAGGTGTCCTCTTCGTCGGCGATGCCGCAGCGACCCGTCGCGATGGGTCGATAGGCCCCGGATTCTTCAACCGGGGTGCTGGTCGGATACTCGGCGAGAGCATCGCCCACATGTCGGAGCTCGAATTCGAATCCGCCCTATTCGGCCACTCCGACCCGATCGAAGCCGGAGCATCGGGCGTCTTCCGGGCCTTCCACCTCTGACAAGCCGTCGCTGGGCTCAGCCGTTGACACGAGAAGCCACTTCGGTGCCGAGCAGCTCGATGGAGCGGAGAACACTGGGATGGGGGACCGTGCCCACGCTCACATGGAGCTCGAAGCGGTTCACCCCCAGGACCTCTTTGAAGCGAAGGATCTTGCTGGCGACGGTCTCGGGGTCTCCCAGCACGAGGGAGCCCTCGGGCGATCTCATCCAATCGAATTGCTCACGGGTCATCGGCCCCCAGCCCCGTTCACGACCCAGCCGGCTCATCGCAGCCGCATATGACGGGTAGTACACCTCGATCGCCTGTTCCACGCTGTCGGCCACGAAGCCGTGGGCATGCACCGACAGCGGGACCTGCTCGGGGTCGTAGCCAGACTCCACCAGGGTCTTGCGATGCAGGTCGGCGAACTCGGAGAAGCGATCCGGGCTGCCCCCGATGATCGCCAGGGCCACCGGTAGCCCCCGCGTGGCAGCACGCACGATCGATTGCGGGGTGCCGCCCACCGCCACCCGAATCGGCAGCGGACGCTCGGGTCGGGGGTACACCCCCTGACCCTGGATCGGAGCACGGAAACGCCCGGACCAGTCCAGGCGGTCTCCTGAATCCCTGATCTCGAGGAGGAGGTCGAGCTTCTCGGCGAACAACTCGTTGTAGTCATCGAGCGAATAGCCGAACAGTGGAAAAGACTCGATGAAAGAGCCACGCCCGACCAGCAACTCGGCTCGGCCCGACGAGACGAGGTCGAGGGTCGCGTATTGCTGGAACACACGCACGGGGTCGTCGGTGCTCAGGATGGAGACAGCCGGGAACAGGCGGATCCTCGAAGTCCTGCCCGCCGCCGCGGCGAGGACGACCGCCGGGGACGACGACGCGAAATCGGGGCGATGATGCTCACCCAGGCCGTACACGTCGAGACCGGAGCTCTCGGCGACCTCGACCTCTTCGAGTATCTGACGCAGCCTTTCCCCATGACTGACGGGCTCCTCTCCGTGAGAGGAGATCGTCTCGGCGAAGCTGGTGATGCCTAATTCCATGTGACCCCGATCAACGCGTATCAGGGCGCACGCCTTCCCCTCTATTCGATCGTACCGCCCAGAGGAGAGCCCGATGTCCACTTCATTCCCTTACCCGGGAAGACCGACCGTTGCAGTATCGCCCGCTGCCAAGGCGAGCAGCGCCGCGGCTGTGGTCGCCCTGGCCACCGCAGTCGCCGGGACCGGACTCGTCGCTGGGCTCGTGGCCGGATCGGCCGTCGAGGCACCCTCACCCCACGACGGGCCGGCCGTTGTCGTGACCATCCCGGAACCGGTCACACCACCGATCACTGGCACGAATCTCGAAGATTCACCAAGGGGCGGCGGCGACCTCGGTCCATTGCACATCGACTGAGGGAGACTTCCGACAGGGGGGAACGACCCCCGGGCCAGTTGGCCCGGGGGTACTTCTGTTTGTCCTGCCGCACCGAGCGGCGCTCGGAAATGAAGAGAGGGGTCGCTCGGTGGCGACCCCTCTCATTCGTTCTCCGTCGACTCGGCTCCCCGGCCCCCGACCTCACTCGAGACCGGTGTCCCCCACGTGACTTCGGACCTCCCCCGAAGATGAGCTCTCTCCTACATGGCGGGACGCAGGTGGACCCTGCGCATATATCCCCACCTGGAAGGTCGTTTCCACAAGCCGGGACCGACGGAGCGGTTACCCAGGTATCTCTTCACCGGGTTGTCCAACGACTCGACCGGGCGGTTCGCCCAAGCCAGACGTCGGGCCCGACGAGAGTCCCTCGCTCGTGACATGTAG
>JBAPYG010000048.1:0-3517 GCA_049284615.1 Acidimicrobiia bacterium | reverse complement strand
ACGGAGACCCGACGCCCGACCTGATCGCAATTCGCTACCTGGAAGCGCTCCAGGGCGTGGCTGACGGTCAGGCGACGAAGATCTTCCTGCCCCTCGACACCTCAGGTGTCCTCGGTTCAGTCGCCGCCATCGGCGAGATGTTCAAAGAGACCCAGAACGAGAGTGCGACGAGCACCCGTTCGTCGTCGGGACCACCGGGACGCTCTGAGGGATAGGCGAACGAGCTGAAGGGGCCCACACCGGTGGGCCCCTTCTCTTCAGGTCGTCTTCAGTCGGTGGCCCCTGACCGCTCGTCGGCCCACCGACCATCGTCTGACACGGGACCCCAATCCGGGCCGGTCTGGAGCACGTCGGTGACGATGAGCTCGATCCCTGCGGCCGTGAACCGTTTCTCGACGCGACGGGCGAGCTGATCCTTGACCGATCGCGCCGTTCGCGTGGGAACGATGAACCTCGCCGAGAGGACCATGCCGGCGTCGGCGATCGATGCGAACACACGAGGCACCAGCTCCGCGTCCGGGACGGGGAAGCGTCGTCGCAACTGTCGCATCTGCTCCAAGGCCTCGTCGACCTGGGAGAGCTCCTCGGCCTCCTCGGCGAGGATTGCCATTGCGGCGTCGCGATCTTCGTGAAAGGGAACAAGGACCGCCATCTCCTCCCAGATGAAGTCGAAGAAGGAGCTGAAGTTGTAGACCGGGTCGGTGAAGGTGGCCTTGTTGGAAATCGCCACCATCCGGCCGGTGTGCTGCCGCCCCTTCACCCACGTCGTGTCATCGGTGGCCGACCCGATCTCCATGAGCTTGGTGCGAAGCGGCGTGATGTCGATCACGTCACCGCTGACACCAGCCATCTCGATGCGGTCGCCGATCCGGAAGATCCGGCCCAAGGTGATGTTGAACCAACCGGCGAACGCGCCGATCACCTCCTGCATGGCGAAAGTGAGCCCGGCGGCGGCAAGCCCCAGCGCGGTGGCGATGCCTGCCCCGAAGGGTTGCCAGACGACGAGCAGGATGACGAACACAGCCGCGGTGCTGCCGTAGCGGATGAACTTGCGTGCGTAGAAGCGCTCGTAGTCGTCCTCCACCCGAGAGCCGACCGCTCTCTCCAGTAGCAACGCCACGACGATTCCCCCGACGATCACGACCGCGCTGGTCAGCGTGCGCGAGAGAACGTCCTCGGAGAATTCCATGTCCAGGCTGGTCCATACCCGGCCGGGCCATGTCACAACCGGACACGTCCTGGTCTCCGCGTCCTTCGCGTGTTCTACCGTACGGCCATGGCCAAGCCGAAGCCGTATGACCCCGACACTCTCGCCCTCCATGCGGGCCAGCACCCGGACTCGGACTTCGGTGCCAGGGCCGTCCCGATATATCAGACGGCGTCCTACGTGCTGCCGGATGCCGACACGGCGGCATCCCGGTTCAACATCGAGCGAACCGGGCACGTCTACTCCCGCCTCACCAATCCGACCAACGCCGTATTGGAGGAGCGGATCTCCGCTCTCGAGGGCGGCGTCGGGGCCATCGCGACCGCCAGCGGTCAGGCGGCTACCCACCTGGGCATCGCCACGCTCCTCGGCGCCGGCTCCCACATCGTGTCCTCAGCCTCGATCTACGGCGGGACCCACAACCTGATGGCATACACCCTCCCCCGCTTCGGAGTGGAGACGACCTTCGTCGACCCCAGGGATCCCGGTTCGTTCCAGGACGCGGTCAGGCCAAACACCCGACTCTTCTTCGGGGAGACCATCGGCAATCCCGGCGCCGAGGTGCTCGACATCCCGCAGGTCGCCGCGGTGGCGCATGAGAACGGGATCCCCTTGATGATCGACTCGACGTTCACCACTCCCGCCCTGGCCCGGCCATTCGAGTTGGGGGCCGACATCATTGTCCACTCCGCGACGAAGTTCCTCAGCGGTCACGGTGTCGTCATCGGCGGGCTCCTCGTCGACAGTGGTTCCTTCGATTGGGAGGCCTCGGGCCGATTCCCCACCATCACCGAGCCATACGAGGGCTTTCACGGGTTGGACTTCGCCGAGGAGTTCGGGCCGACCGCATACATCACCCGGGCCCGCAAGGAGGGGGCACGCGACTTTGGCGCCGCCATGGCTCCCATGACGGCGTTCCTCATCCTCCAGGGCATCGAGACCTTGGGCATCCGCATGGCGCGCCACGTGGAGAACGCACTTGAGATCGCACGGTTCCTCGAGGGACACGAAGCCGTGGAGTGGGTCCGCTATCCGGGTCTCGAATCGCATCCCGACCACGAGCTCGCCCGACGGCTACTCCCCCGGGGGGCGGGTGCCATCTTCGGCTTCGAGGTGAGAGGAGGCCGGCCCGCCGGTCAGAGATTCATCGAATCAGTCGAGATCGCCTCTCATCTCGCCAACGTGGGCGACGCCAAGACACTGGTCATCCACCCGGCGAGCACCACGCACCACCGGATGGACGCTCCGGCGCTCGAGGCCGCCGGGATCTCCGAGGGGCTGATCCGCATCTCGGTCGGCCTGGAGGGCGTCGCCGACCTCATCGACGATCTCGGGCGCGCCCTCCACGCCTCCCAGAAGAGCTGACCATGGAGCTCACCCTCGCCGGCGAATCGGTGTATGTCGGCACGGCGGGAAAGGAGATCGATTCGACTGCCGAAACCGTCCTGTTCGTCCACGGTGTCGGCCAGGATCACACCGTCTGGGTACTTCCCACCCGCTATTTCGCCAGTCACCACCGCAACGTTCTCGCCGTCGACCTGCCGGGCCACGGACGGTCGGGCGGAGCCCCATTGCGCTCCGTGGCAGAGATGGCGGACTGGGTCGTCACGGTGCTCGATACGGTCGGAGTGCAGAGTGCTGCTCTGGTGGGGCACAGCATGGGATCACTGGTCTCCCTCGACGCCGCTGCCCGCTACGCGCAGCGAGTTCGGGCGCTGGCCATGGTGTGTGTGTCGTTCCCACTGGCGGTGACGGCCCCTTTGCTGGAGAGCGCCAGAGCAGGCAGTCACGACGCCATCGACATGCTGACCTATTGGGGTCTGAGCAACCCGGCGCGGCTGGGGGGCAGCCCGACCCCGGGCACCTGGATGGCAGGTGCCAGCGCGAGACTGCTCGAGACGGCTCGAGCCGGCGTGATCGAGACCGACCTCCGCGCCTGTGACAGCTACACCGCCGGAGCCGATCGCGCCCAACATCTGCAATGCCCGGCGCGGCTCATCCTCGGGGAGAAGGACCGGATGACTCCGGTCCGGGGAGCCACCGCGATTCGGGAGGCGATCCCCGATCAGGAGACGGTGATCCTCTCCGGGGCCGGGCACGCACTCCTCCTCGAGAGATCCGACCAGGTCCTCGACGAGCTGATCCGAGTCGTCTGAGCGACGCCGCGCCCGGGATCGTGATGTGCTGCGAAGTGCGCTGACGGTTGCCTGTTGCCCAACGGAGGGTGCTCAGCCGCCGACGCGGTTCATCCCGTCGAGGACGTCCTCGATGTCTGATGGGCTCCACGGCGGGTAGAAGACCATCGTGTAC
>JBAPYG010000047.1:0-15050 GCA_049284615.1 Acidimicrobiia bacterium | reverse complement strand
CATCTACCGCGGGGCGGCGACCATCGACTCGTTCGCCTCCGCCCCGGCGAGACGCGCCATCGACTGGGTGGCAGCTCTGGTCGCGGCCTCGATAGTCATCGCTCCCCATGTCCTCATCGGCAGCATCGCCTTCACCCAGTACGACCTGATCGAGTCGGTCTTCAACACCCCGGTGGCGGCGCCACCAGAATCCACCACGACGACCGACACCGAAGGGACGACGACGACGGTCGACTCGCCGACCACCACGGTTCCAGCCACAACCACCACCGAGCCAGAGCCCCGGCTGTGGGATGGGATCGACCGGCTCAACCTCCTTCTTCTCGGCAGCGATGCCGGAGAGGGTCGGATCGGGACCCGAACCGACACGATCATCCTGGTCAGCATCGATCCGGCCAGCGGAGACGTGGCGACTTTCTCGATACCGCGCAACCTCTCCTTCGCCCCACTCCCGGACGGGATGGGACTGTGGGACTGCCAATGTTTCCCTGACATCATCACCCACCTCTGGGCCAACGGAGAGTGGTACCCGGACGCCTTCCCGGGTCCACAGGAGCCGTCGATCAACGCCCTCAAGGGCGCAGTCGGATTGATCTTCGATCTCGACGTCCACTACTACGCCAAGGTCGACCTGAAGGGCTTCGTGGGCATCGTCGATGCTCTCGGCGGAGTGACCGTCGATGTCCCTGCGCGCATCGTCGACCCCATCTACCCCCACGAGAATGGGGGAACCGAGAACCTCGTGTTCGAGCCCGGCGTGCAGCATCTCGACGGCCATCACGCCCTCGCCTATTCGAGGATCCGGCGCAACTCGGGTGACTTCGCCCGCATGCATCGCCAGCGCTGCGTCCTGGGTGCCCTCGTCAGCCAGACCGGGCCCATGGACATCCTCAGTGGGTTCGGCGATCTCGCCAAGGCGGTCAAGGACAACGTGGTCACGGACATACCCGCTGAGAGGCTGCGTGACTTCGCCGAGATACTCCCCAAGATCTCGACCGACCGGATCGCCTCCCTGCGGATAACCCGGTACAACTACGGAGTTGGCGGGAACACCCCGGGCCAACAGGCTTACGACCTGCAGCAGATTCGCGCCGATGCCAAGATCCTGATGGCGAATCCCGAGGCGGCGCTGGACACACTCGACGGCGACACCTTCGATGCCACCTGCGATGAGTCCTTCGACTGAGGCCGGGGTTACCGTCGGGTCGTGATGACCGCATTCGAGCTGGCCGACAGATTCGTCGACGACTCCATTGAGCTGAGCCCCACGTTTGCGACGAGCCTCGGCGTCCCCGGTTCCGATGCGGAATGGGGCGACGATTTCGGGCTGGGGGCCGTCGAGTCTGCAGCCGACTTGCGTGCCCGTTACCGGCCCCTATTCGAGCCGTTCGCCAACAGCGAGGACGAGAGGGAGGCCCTGGCGGCCCGGGTGATCCTCAGATCTCTCGACGAAGGCGACGCCGCAGACGAAGCCGGCGACCACTTCCGTGACCTGCGCCACATGGCTTCGTCTTTCCACCGGATGCGGTCGATCTTCGATGTCATGAGGACCTCGACCGTCGCCGACCGGGACGACATCGTGTCCCGGCTCAACAGCATCGATGAGCCCCTGGCCCGCTATCGGGAGCTGCTCGAGTCGGGGATCGACGGCGGTGTAACGGTGGCGGCGCGCCAGGTCCGTTCCGTCGTCGCCCAAGCACGCCGGATGGCCTCCGAGCCCGCCTCGTTCGACGTCATCTTGTCCAAGCTGGCGGCAGAGGGTCTCGACACGCCCCACGTACGGGAGGGAGTGGACCGCGCCCGGGCAGCCATCGGTGACTTCGGGGATTGGATCGAGAGCGTCTATCTGCCTGTCGCGCATGACCGGGACGCCGTGGGTCGTGAGGTCTACACCCGGGCCGCAGACCGTCTCGTCGGTCTGGCCATCGATCCAGACGAGGCGTACGAGTGGGGGTGGGACGAGTTCCGACGTCTTCTGTCCGAGATGGAGCGGGTCGCGGACGAAATCGACCCGGGTGCCGGTCTGGAGAGCGTCAAGCATTACCTGGAGACCGATCCCGACGTGACCGCGAGGGGGACGTCCGCCCTCGTTGAGTTCGTCGAGGAGACGCTGGCCCGCGCCGTGGACGACCTGGCCGGGTCGCACTTCGACGTCCCCGACACCGTCAGGCCGCTCACCGTCTCGATCGCCCCTCCGGGGACACCACTCGGGGCCTACTACGTGCGTCCCAGTGAGGACTTCTCCCGACCGGGCGGGGTCTGGTACTCGATCGGCTCTCAGGAGATCTTCCCCCTCTACCAACACGTGTCCACTGCCTATCACGAGGGGTTCCCCGGTCACCATCTCCAGATCGCGACCACCATGACCCGCAAAGACCAGATCAGTCGCTATCAGAGGGTCATGACCTGGTATCCGGGCTATGGGGAGGGATGGGCGATGTACGCCGAGGTCCTGATGGGCGAGCTCGGCTATCTCGAAAACCCCCAGCACTACTTTGGGATGTTGGCGAAGCAGATGTATCGAACGGCCCGTGTCGTCGTCGATATCGGGCTACATCTCGACAAGGCGATCTCTGAGGGATCACCGATCTCGCCGGGGGAGCGGTGGTCGTTCGACACTGCGGTGGAATTCATGCGCGTCTATGGCTTCCGCACCCGGGATCAGGCTCGTGACGAGGTGTTGCGGTATCTCGGCTGGCCCGGGCAGGCCATCGCCTACAAGCTGGGTGAGCGTGAGATCCTCTCGATCCGGGAGGAGACCCGGGATCGTCTCGGAGATTCCTTCGACCTCAGAGGCTTCCACTCTGCCATTCTCGACCAGGGAGCCATGAGACTCGACCTTCTCCGGGAAGTGGTCGCGGCCCGAATGTCGGCATGAGGGACTCCGCCGTTCGCCGGTGGTCGCGATTCCATGCTGTCTTGTACCGCACCACCGCGGGCCGTCTCGGACATCGTCTCGTCGGCAACGACATGCTCCTGCTGACGACGACAGGCCGAGTGTCCGGTCGTCGTCACACCGTCCCGCTGTTGTATCTGCGTGACGGTGACCGGCTCGTGGTCATCGCCTCCTACGGGGGGCGGCCCTCCCATCCCACCTGGTACGACAACCTCGTCGCCGACGAGGCCGTCCAGGTCCAGATCGATGGCTCCCACGTGCGGATGCGGGCCCGCACCGCCACGGAGCCGGAGCGAGCGGCATGGTGGCCGCGTATCGAATCTGCCTACGAAGGCTATGCCGTATATCAGTCGCGGACCGATCGGGTGATCCCGGTCGTCTTCCTCGAGCCTCGAGATGGAGCCCAGGACCAGTCGGGCTGAGGGTGACCGGGGCCGCGAGCACGAGATCGTCGAGGTCGGCAGCTGGTCGCTCCATGAGGAGACGCGACCTGGTTGGAGCGCGAAAGAACGCAACGGTCATCTCGTCACCCTGAACGTCGCCGCTCGGTGTCGTTGGTCGACCCCTCGGATCGTTCCGGTTTCTTGGGGTGGTGGGGAAGAGACCACCCCTAGCTTCGGGCACGTCGCCTCTGTTTGGGTCTGGAGTGTTCCAACGGGTGACAGCGACGGCAGAGGAGCACACCGTTGTCCACCGTGGTCTCGCCACCGTCAGCCCAATGGTCGGTGTGGTGGATGTCACAGTGCCTGGCCCGGGTCCGCTTCCCATCTGATGTGTCAGCTGGGCGGTCGGGGAGGAGTGGCCGAGGTCGAGGTGGCCGCGGCGTTCCGTGAGGTGCCTCACCCAGCTGGAGATGGCCGAATCGAGCATCTGTCCGGCATGTGGTCGCTCGATTCGCGGCCTTGTTCGGGGGTCTTTTGACCTATGGGGAGCGGGGATGCGTCGGCCGATAGGAGCTCATGGCCACAGTGGTGCAGGAAAGCTCCACGACACGGAAGCGAACGGTCCTCTATGCGGTCGGCTCCGCCGTGCTCGTGCTCTTCGTCGTGGCGGGTCTGGCGTTTGCCAACTCGCTCAGCGTGACGAGAGTCACCGACAACGCGCGCTCGCTCCACTGGACCAACACCGCCATCGGGACGGCCGCCTTGACGAGGGCGGGTCTCGTCCAGGCGGTCACGTTCGCCGAGCTCTCCGGAGACGGCGTTGTCGGCGACGACGACCTCGAGTTCGCGATCGACCAGGCCGCAGCGGCCCAGGGTGAGCTCGAGCATCTGGTCGAGATCGGGTCGAACTATCGCTCCCACCCCGCGTTGGCCAGATTCACCGCATCGACGGCGGCCACGCTCTCCACCCTCGTCGACGGAGACTTCGCCTCGGGGCGCGTTGCCATGCTCGCCGACGTGGAGCCGGCCTACGTCGAGCTGACCACGGCGCTGCAGGCGGAGCAAGCCATCATCCAGGAAGCAATCGAGGACAACAGCGCCTCGGGCCGCGCGCTGAACAACTGGGTGGTGTTCATCCTCACCCTCGGGGTGCCCGGCTCCGCGGTAGCGGTGTACTTCGTGATCGCCCGACGTCAGATCCGGGCCTTCAAGGAGCGCAGCCGTATCGAGCTGGAGGCCGAGCGTGAGGTGAGTCGGGCCAAGGATTCGTTCATCGCCGGGCTCTCCCACGAGCTGCGCACCCCACTGACCTCGATATACGGATTCGCCGAGATCCTGAGCGAAGGTGGTGTCCAGGGAGTCGAGGCGACCCGGGAGACTGCCCAGATCATCGCCAACGAGTCGGCAGAGATGACACGGATGGTCGACGATCTTCTCGCCGCGTCCCGTCTCGACAGCACGGGCCTCGAGATCGAGTCGGTCCCGACGCGTCTCCACGATGTGATCGAGGCGGCAGCAGCACCATTCGAGAGGGCCGGCGCCTCCATCGACCGACTGCCCACGGAAGTGGTCGTCACGACCGACGCCTCCCGTCTCCGTCATGTCATCGTGAACCTCCTGTCGAATGCCATCCGGCACGGAGGGCCCAAGGTGGCACTCGAGATCACGGCTAGCGAGCACTCGGTGGACATCGAGGTGATCGACAACGGAGCTGGCGTGCCGGAGGAGCGGCTGGGGTCGATGTTCGACCGATTCGCTCATGCGGGTGACACACCGTTGCTCACGGGCACCATCGGGCTCGGGCTGGCCGTCGCCTCCTGTCTCACCGACCTGATCGGTGGCACACTCCGCTACCAGCGATATGGCGGGCTGACCTACTTCGTGGTGTCACTTCCCGCCCACTCCGGCGACGAAGACGAGCGAGACGATTCCTCCGTCGCCGACATGATTCGCGCCCTGTCCTCGTGAGACGGCTCGCCATCCTGTTGGCCGGGCTCATTCTCGTCCCGGCACTCACCGCCATCGGCTCCGACACCGGCGACTATCGCGACGACTTCGGTGACGGTGGCTACGACGGGAATGACGGAAGTCTCGACTTCGCCGGTCCATGGCAGGAGATCGGCGACAACGGCAGCCCGGCCGGAGGGCTGGTCCACATCGGGCCGGAGAATTGCTCCAACAACGAGTGCCTGCACCTGGAGGGGGCGGTCACTCTGCTCGGCAAGTTCGGCGCCGAGAGAAAGGCCGATCTCAGTCAGCTCAGTGACGCACGACTCTCGTTCGACGTGTTTGGCGATCCCGTGCAACAACTGGCGCCGACGATAGCCAAGCTCTATGTCCAGGCTCACGACGGCTCGGGATGGAAGACGATCCAGACCTACGACCTGAAGAGCGCTTTCTCCGGATCGAAGAGTTTCGGTCTCGAAGGGTTCCACAACGACGATTTCCGTCTCCGCTTCGTCGTCGCCGGCGCAATCGTCGATGACCTTCCTGTGTTCCTCGGCTACGTGACCGTTGACCGCGTCGTGATCTCCGGTGGTCTCGCTCCGCCGACGACATCAACCACTGTCCGCCAGCCCGTCTCGACCACGTCTACCACGTCGAAACCCACCTCGCCGACGTCGAGCACCTCCTCGACGTCGACCACGTCGACCACGTTCTCACCGGAGGAGAGAACGGCATCGATCCCGGCGACTACGTCGACAACGGCATCACCGACGGAAACGGGTCAGGTGTCGGCGGTCCCGTCGAGGGCTACGACCGCATCGAGCACGACCACGCTCCCGATGACGACCACCAGCACTACCAATGCGAGTCTGATCGCATCCGTGCCGGCCCCACCTCCCGGTGGGGGGTTGCGCGATTCGGCCCGCGGGTTGATGGCGGACTACCGGCCGGGGATGATGGGTGACATGGAGATGGGTGAGATCGAAGTCCTCGGAGCAGAGCTGACGGCGGAGTTCTCCATGGCCGTCGAGGTGTTCGAAGTCGCCCGGGTCTGGGTTGCGATCCTGGCGCTCGTGATCGCAGCCGCCGTCATCGGTGGGGTGGACCGTCGTCGAGGCCGGCGTCAAGACCCCACTCGAGACGCGAGCTCGGCATAGTGAGGTGACCGAAACCTCGGCGGGACCCTGACATCGCCCATCCAATCCTGCAATCGCGTTGCCTCGGCAGCGATGAGCTCACTGGCCCCGGCGTCGACTTCCTCGAAGAGCTCGTACGCGATCGTCCCGTCGGATCGCTGTGCCCACCCCCCGACCACCCGGCCATCGACCCAAACGGTGGGACCCGCGTTGCCGTTGCGGTCGAACAGGACCTCACCGTGTCTGCCCAGGTACCAATCTCGCTCCTTCCAGCCCATCACCGTCGGGTCGAGAGAGGGAAGCAGAGCCACCCAGAGCCCTTCAGCGCCTACCGGCTCGATGTCGTCGGGATTCAGGTACCCAGAGCCTCCGTCGAGTTGGACATCGACGACTCCGATGTCGGTGAGAGCCGACCTCACCTGACTCATGTTCCAGCCGGTCCACCAGCGGATATCGGTCTCCGTCGCCGGCCCGAAGGCGTACAGCCAGCGACGTAGGAGACCGGCCGCTGCCTGTCCCGGGGTCAGCTCAGGGATGGGGGCGCCCAACCACGCTCTGGTCTCCGCCCACCTGTACTGCCCCGAGACCCATGTGCCGGCGGGTCTGGTGCGTATGACCTTCGACTCCATCGCCAGCTGCAGGACCGCGCGTGATGCGAGACCCGATTTGCCCATGACCCTGCCCGCCCGGTTCCGGAAGATGATGTCCCCGTCGAGCCGGGGGAGGAGCTTGGTCAGGTCCCGGGTGAGGATCTCACCGTGCGCCTCGATCTGAGAGAGCGTCTCGGGAAGGGCCTCGGCGAGCCAGGCAGCGCCATCCTCGGTCACCCCACCGTCTTCGAGCAACTTGGCCGTCCTTCGTCGCTCCCGTTCGGCGATGACGCGAGTGGACGAGTGATGGACTTCGGGGACCAGTTGGCGTTCGATGACCCACAGGGTCCGCCGCATACCGAAGAAGCGAATCAGCGAACGATCGGTGTAGAGAGCCCGTTCCATGTCCGCCACGGCGAATCCCGGGACACGCGCCCGGGCCGAGAGGAACACCGTGACGGGGTCGGAAGAGTGCAGCCCGACCATCGATCGTGTCGCCTCCACCGGGTCTGAGGCGGGATTGGCGAGACGGTGCCGGAGACCGAGTCGGGCTCTGCGCTCTGTGACGTCGACTTTGCGCATGGCCCCTGTATAGACCATCTACCTTTGCGCCATGCTCAGCAATGACACGAGACTCGCCAGGATCCTCGATCGGGAGTTGATCGGCTTCCTCACCGCGGTCGATGGGTCGGGCCAGCCCCAGACCGCTCCCGTGTGGTTTCTCCGCGACGGGGACGATCTCGTCGTGTACAACAGAGCCACCACCCCACGTCTGTCCGCCCTGGGATCCAATCCCAGGGTGGCCTTCACCCTCCGGGGTGACCTCCGTGCTCGGGGAGTGGTCACGTTGGAGGGGAGGGCCACGGTCGACGACCTCCCCCCTGCCCTCGAGCTCCCCGGGTATCTCGACAAGTATCGGGCAGAGATCGAGAGGCTCGGCTGGACACCTGAGACATTCTCCGAGGACTACGCAGTGGGGATTCGGGTGGTCGTCACTCGTGTCCGCGCGTGGGGTCTCGACGTCCTCGACCGATGAGCGACGTGTTGGGGACCAACCCGGCACGGTTAGTGTCCGTGTCTCGAGACAGAAAGGTTTGACGATGGCACTCGAGAGCATCGGTCGCACCCACTGGGAAGGCGACCTCTTCAACGGAGCGGGCACGACCACTCTCGACAGTGGCGCCGCCGGGCCACTACCCGTGACTTGGAAGGCGCGTGCCGAGGAGCATGGCTCGGTGACCAGCCCGGAGGAGCTCATCGCCGCGGCGCACTCCGCCTGCTACTCGATGGCTTTCTCGAACACACTCAACAAGAACGACACGCCGCCCACCAGTCTCGACGTCACTGCGACGGCCACCTTCGTGCCCGGGACCGGGATCACCACCATGCTGCTCGAGGTAGTGGGTCGGGTAGAGGGCATCACCGAGGAGAAGTTCCTCGAGCTCGCCGAGGCCGCGAAGAATGGCTGCCCAGTCTCCCAGGCGCTCGACGGGAACGTGGACATCTCGCTGGACGCCAGTCTGGCCTAGACGGCCCGTCGCCGCGACGCCACCTGATCGTCGCGTGACCCGGTCGCCGTCAGTCGGTCTGTCTCTTGCGGTAGGCGGCCACCGCTTCACGTGTCGAGCATGTGTTCGAGCAATGCCGACGTGAGCGATTTCGGGACGTGTCGATGTAGACGTCCATGCATGTCGTGGAGTCACAGACTCCAAAGCGGTCCACACCATGTTCGACGATGACGCTGGCCAGCCCCATGGCCGTTATCGCTCCGAGCCAGCAGACGATCGAGCTCTCGATGGGCTCGAAGTGGAGATGGGGTGACCCATTGTGTGTCGAAAGCCGTGGTGTGGCGCCGTAGGACTCGAGCAGGGTGTTGACCCGGTTCGATGCCGCCTCTTCATCACTCGACTCGATGACCTCGCGTAGCGATGAGCGGAGCTCGCGTACGGCTTCGAGGTCGGACTTCTTCGGCGGCTTGGCGACACCCTCCCAAAGGGGTCTGTAGCCGTCGAGGAACGCCACGAGGTCGTCGGGATCCGCCATGTCGTCCTTGATTATGCCCTGGGTGTTGGCGAGGGCAACGGCTAGTTCGACAGGTTTCGTCGTGTAATGAGAGAAATCCATTTGACTCGTTACGAGAGTGTGTTACGGTAATGAGTGTAAGCGGTAATGGTTCTTACCGCAACGAAAGATTTGAGAGAAAGGGTCGTCACATGATCGATCTGGCAAAAACCATTCAAGAAGACCGCCGGCACCAGGCCGACATTCATCGGATCGTCTCCAACCTGCCCAGGGAGCATTCGTTGTCGGTGGGTCGCTACCGGGTGACCGTTCTCAAGCGGCCCGGTAGGACCCTGCCGGCGGCCTAGTTCAGAGAAGTCGGGGCGGCCGGTAGGGTCCTTCCTCCATGCCTATCGGCCAACCCGATTCCGTCGAGACACTCGCCGACCGACTGGTCAGAGAGGCGATGGAGAAAGGCGAGTTCGACGACCTCACCGGTATTGGTGAGCCCATCCCCGGATCCGGGACCCGTGACGACGACGGATGGTGGATCAGGTCTTGGGTCGAGCGAAATCGGCGAGGCGACGCTCAGACCCCCACGGAGCCCTCGTAGATAGCGAGGTTGGCCGGATCGTGACAGACGAACACGATCTCATGCGGCCTGTCGGTCTGCTCCATCCAGCCCCGCACGGCGGCCACGGCGACCTGGGCCGCTTCCTCTCTCGGGTATCCGTACACACCTGTCGAGATGTTGGGGAACGCGATCGAGTCGCACCCATGCTCGACGGCCAGTCGCAGGCTGTTCCGGTAGCAGGCGGCCAATAACGAGGCTGCGGTGTCACGGTCGTGGGCCGACCAGATCGGACCCACCGTGTGGATGACATGACGGGCCGGGAGATCACCGGCGCCGGTGATCATTGCCTCTCCGGTGGGCAGCGGGCCATGGGTGCTGACCCACGACCTGCATTCCTCCAGGATCTCGGGCCCGCCGGCGCGATGGATCGCACCATCGACTCCGCCCCCGCCGCCCAGTGTCCGATTGGCCGCGTTCACGACAGCGTCGACGGCAATCCGGGTGATATCTCCGGCGCGGACCTTTGGCTGGCTCATTGATGAATTGGCGTTGGGACCCCCATCTCCCAACGCCGGCTCAAACTAGCCGACCTGTGACGGAGACCGCTCCGACTCCCGCTCGAACTGATTTCGGCTGGCGGTGCCCGCCACCCCGTCCATCCCCCTGAAGCTGACATGACCGCAGGTCTCGCAAACGGCCCGCTCGATCCCGGCGTTGCGTACCGTGACCGTCTTCTCGTGCTCGCAATCCGGGCGAGCGAAACGACCTCTTCTCGTGAACAATTCGGAGCCTCCCTGGCATCGAAAGTTGAATCCTGGGTCAGATTCTCGCGTGGACGATCTCGGTTCGACATAGGTATGACGACCCAGAATCGAGCCGTCGAACCCGTTCTGTCGTAGTGGTGAGGAATTTCGCATCTTTCTCTGGCAGGACCCGCACCGGGCAGCTAGCTTGAGATCCAAGGGCATTCCTGTTGGGAGGCAGGTTGAAACAGAGGCGGAACTTCGGATGGTGCTCACACGGCACCACGATCACGACCATCACGGCCGGGCTGGCGCGCGAGGTATGTGAGACGTGTGGTCGCGTGCGTCTGCAATACGTCGAGCGCGCCGTGCAGATATACCCCACTGCCCCCCGACGGATGGGACCGATTCGAGAGTCATCGGAACCGTCTGCGGCCGGCGGCCAGCGGAGGTGTCGCCTGTGCAGTCAGACCGCCGTCTTCATGACTCCGGATGGCATGTCGTGCGACGAGCACGCATGGCAGGCCGCGGCCCGCACCAACTGGGACGACGCCGACCCATGGGTGCCGATCCGCATCGACAAGTCGAACGCTTAGGGCGCCATCGCCCCGAGAAGCCGACACTCGGTCAGCCGAACGTGAGCCAGCCGGCGAATAGCGCGCCGAGCAACAGGATCGGGGCGAACAGCATCCGCTCCCAACGCGATCCGGCGATCAGCGAGTAGAGGGCCCCGAATCCGAGGAAGGCGCACGCTGCGAACGTCGCCGACTGGCTCCAGCGGTCGGGGATCGGGGAGCTGAGGAGCCCGGTGGCGAAGGCGATGACCAGAGCCGAGGCGATGATCCCCAATGCGTAGATGACCGACCTGACGCGAAGCGCAGGCTCGAGGAGTCGTGGCTGGCGACCCGACCAGACCAGCTCCCCGAGACGGACCCCGGAAGCCATCATCAGGTAGATCACCGCCACCCACGTCAGCATGGCGGCGGCGCCGATTGCGATGTCCTGCGTCGACATGACCACCAAACCTACTCCTCTCCCTCGTCGCTACCGTTGGCCCCATGAAACAGATCCACCATTGGGTCGATGGCTCGTTCACTTCGGGGGCTTCGACGCGCACCGGGCCGGTGTTCAACCCGGCGACGGGCGAGCAGACCGGTGAAGTCGCGCTGGCGTCGTCTGAGGACGTCGATCGCGCCGTGTCGTCGGCACGTGACGCATTCGAGACGTGGCGCTATTCCTCGCTCACACAGCGGCAGAACGTCATGTTCGCTTTCAGGGAGCTGGTCGCATCCCGTCTCCGGGAGATAGCGGAGGTCCTGACATCGGAGCACGGCAAGACGGTCGACGACGCCACTGGAGAGGTCCAACGTGGCCTCGAGGTGATCGAGTTCGCCTGCAACATCGCCCATCTCCTCAAGGGTGACTACTCCGAGCAGGTCTCGACCGGTGTCGACACATACACGATTCGCCAGCCCCTCGGGGTCGTGGCCGGGATTACACCGTTCAACTTCCCGGCGATGGTCCCGATGTGGATGTACCCAATCGCCATTGCCTGTGGCAACACGTTCGTGTTGAAACCCTCCGAGAAGGACCCGTCGACATCACAGATGCTGGCGGAGATGCTGGCCGAGGCCGGTCTGCCCGATGGTGTCTTCAACGTCGTCCATGGGGACAAGGAGGCCGTCGACGCTCTCATAACCCATCCCGATGTGGCTGCGATCTCGTTCGTGGGATCGACACCCATTGCCCGATACATCCACGAGACGGGGACCAGGCACGGCAAGAGGGTGCAGGCGCTGGGGGGAGCCAAGAACCACATGATCGTCCTCCCCGACGCCGACATGGATCTGGCGGCAGATGCTGCCGTAAGTGCCGGTTACGGCTCGGCGGGCGAGCGGTGCATGGCGATATCGGCCGTGGTGGCGGTCGGTGAGGCCGGAGACCGTCTCGTCGACGGTGTTTCCAGCCGAATCGAGAAGCTCAACGTCGGCCCCGGTGACCAACCCGGGGTCGAGATGGGGCCTCTGGTGACCAGACAGCACCTCGAAAAGGTGCGGGGGTACGTCGACGCCGGGGAGTCCGAGGGAGCGCTGCTCTTAGCCGACGGGCGTGACTTCGTGGTCGACGGGTACGAGAACGGCTTCTTCCTGGGCCCCACCCTCTTCGACAACGTGGAGCCGACCATGTCGATATACACCGACGAGATCTTCGGCCCGGTGTTGTCGACGGTCCGCATGGAGCACTACGAGCAGGCGATCCAACTGATCAACGACAACCCATACGGCAACGGGACGGCCGTGTTCACCAACGATGGTGGCGCCGCCCGCAAGTTCCAACAGGAGATCCAGGTGGGAATGGTGGGCATCAACGTGCCCATCCCGGTGCCCCTGTCCTTCTACAGCTTCGGGGGTTGGAAAGACTCCATCTTCGGCTCCCACGCCATCTACGGTCCCGAGGGCGTCCACTTCTACACCCGGCAGAAAGTGGTCATCTCCCGCTGGCCCGACCCGCTCCACCGGGGCGTCGACCTCGGCTTCCCCACACATGGGTAGGTGAGGCAAGACCGCGACGTTCTGTGAGGGCTCGCGCACGCACCGGGTGCTGAGGCCCTCACCAAACGGGCTTGCGACCCCGCCGAGTAGGTTTGGGGTTGAGACGAGTAGATCCGAGGAGGTCTCGCATGGCCAACACCGTCCGCGCCGCGATCGTCCAGACCGCATGGACCGGTGACAAGGAGTCGATGGTCGAGAAGAACGTCAAGTACGCCCACGATGCCGCGGCGCAGGGAGCACAGGTCATGTGCTTCCAGGAGATGTTCAATGCCCCCTACTTCTGCCAGGTCCAGGAGGACGAGCACAAGGACACCGCCGAGGCGATACCCGACGGGCCGACGACACAGCGGATGATGGAAGTGGCCAAGGAGACCGGCATGGTCCTGGTCGTCCCCATCTACGAGAAGGAAGACGACGGCTTCCTCTACAACACGGCTGCCGTGATCGATGCCGATGGGACCTATCTCGGCAAGTACCGCAAGACTCACATCCCTCATGTCAACGGATTCTGGGAGAAGTTCTACTTCCGACCCGGCAACACCGGGTACCCGGTGTTCGACACCGCAGTCGGGCGGATCGGGGTCTATATCTGTTACGACCGCCACTTCCCCGAAGGATGGCGAGCGCTCGGTCTCGCCGGGGCCAAGATCGTCTTCAACCCCTCGGCCACCAGCCGAGGGCTTTCGATGTACCTGTGGAACCTGGAACAGCCGGCAGCCGCGGTCGCCAACGAGTATTTCATCGGCGCCATCAACCGCGTCGGCAAGGAGGAGTTCGGCAACAACGACTTCTACGGATCTTCGTATTTCGTCGATCCGAGGGGCCAGCTGATCGGCGACTCCGCCTCGGACACCGATGAGGAGCTGGTCGTCCGTGACCTCGATCTCGACCTCATCGACGAGGTCCGCAAGACCTGGGCCTTCTACCGCGATCGACGACCCGACGCATACGACAGCCTCGTCGCACCGTAGTGGGCAGGCACTCCGATCTACTGGCGCGCCACAAGGAGATCTTGCCCTCCTGGATGGCGCTGTACTACGAAGACCCGATCGCCATCGTCGACGGCGAGGGACGGCGGGTCACGGACGCAGAGGGGAACGAGTACCTCGACTTCTTCGGCGGTATCCTCACCACGATGTCGGGGTACAAGGTCCCCGAAGTCGTCGCGGCGATCAAATCGCAGGCCGATCGGATGCTGCACACCTCGACCCTGTACCTGATCGAGAATCAGATCGAGTTGGCGGAGCGGATCGTCGCTCTCAGCGGGATCCCCGACGCCAAGGTCTTCTTCACCAACTCCGGCACCGAGGCCAACGACGCCGCGCTGATGTTGGCAACGCAGTTCCGGAGATCGAACCAGGTTCTCGCCATCAGGGGCAGCTATCACGGCAAGTCACACTCGGCAGTGGCGATAACGGGGCAGAGGGCGTGGTCCGCCACCAGTCTCTCCCCGTTCAACGTGACCTACGTCCACGGCGGCTACAAGCTGCGCAGCCCCTTCGGCCACCTGCCCGATGACGAGTTCACCGACGCCTGCGTCGCCGATCTCCGCGACCTGCTGAACATCGCGACGGCCGGCGACGTCGCCGCGATGATCGTCGAGCCCATCCAGGGCGTAGGCGGCTTCGCCACCCCGCCCGACGGGTTCTTCGGCGCCATGAAAGCCGTGCTCGACGAGCAAGGCATCCTGTTCATAACCGATGAGGTGCAGACCGGCTGGGGACGGACCGGAGAGCATTTCTGGGGGTACCAGTCCCACGGGGTCACCCCCGACCTCCTCACCTTCGCCAAGGGGCTGGGCAACGGACTGGCCATGGCCGGGGTCGTCGCTCGCGCCGAGATCATGGATTGTCTCGAGGCGAATTCGATATCGACATTCGGGGGGAATCCGCTGGCGACGGCAGGCGCCCTCGCCAACCTCGAGTATCTGCTCGAGCACGATCTGCAGACCAACGCGCTCAAGGTCGGCAACAAGCTCATGGACGGCATCCACCACATCGCCGACGACGTCCCCGAGATCGTGGAGGTGCGAGGCAAGGGGCTGATGCTGGGAGTGGAGTTCGCCGACCCAACCGATCTCACGCCCGACACCGCTCTCACGGGCGCGGTCATGGAGACGGCCAAAGCCGAAGGGCTCTTGATAGGCAAGGGCGGGCTCTACGGCAACACTCTCCGGATCGCCCCACCGTTGACCCTCACCGAGGAGGAGGCGGATGAGGGCCTGGAGA
>JBAPYG010000046.1:0-1855 GCA_049284615.1 Acidimicrobiia bacterium | reverse complement strand
GCACAGATCCGGTCGATCAGCTCGAGAACGATGAATCCGGCGTGGCCCTCGTTGAGATGATGCAGCTCGATATCCCATCCCATCGCGGCGAGGGCGCGCGCCCCGCCGATGCCGAGGACGATCTCCTGTTCGAGGCGGTGCTGTCGCGTCCCGGCATATAGCCGATCAGTGATTTTGCGGTCATCGTCGGAGTTGCCGTCCACATCGGTGTCGAGGAGGAGTAGCGGCACACGCCCCACTTCGACACGCCACACTCTCGCTGTCACGTCACGTCCGGGAAACGGGATCTCGACGGTCAACCCGGTGTCGGATGCTCCGACGTCGGTTGGCCGGACGATGTCATAGCGCTCCGTCTGACGACCATCTTCGATCATCTGGCGGAAGACTCCCTCACCGTAGAAGAGCCCGACCCCGGCAAGCGGTGTGCCCAGGTCACTGGCGCTCTTCAGGTGATCACCGGCGAGCACCCCGAGACCACCTGCGTACTGGGGTAGGAGGGCGCTGATCCCGAACTCTGGAGAGCAGTATGCGATTCGGGGGGGCACCGCGCCGGCCAAGAGCTCGTCCAGATCGCCCGCTTCGGCCTCGATCCGTGAGGCCAGGTCATCATCGGCGGCGATGGCCTCGAAGACGTCCTCTTCCAGGGCGGCCACCTGGCGGACCGGGTGGACCGAGGGGTCGGCATTGGGCAGACGGGCGAAGATGTCCCTGGTCGACGGTGACCAAGTCCATCTGTAGTTGCCGGCCAGCTGGACGAGCCATGATCGAACGGTTTCGAGATTCACGCTGAACACTCCTGTTCACGAAGAAAAGCCATCGAATTCCCCACGACCTCGATGGCCCGGCGGGGAAGTCTAGGCCACCAGTCCCGAAACCATCTCTTCGGCCAGGCGGAGGAAGTCATCCTCGGTCATCGCGGGGCCGAGTTGGCCGTCGATCCACAGCATCACGGCACCGTGGACGATGGACCACGCAGCCAGCTCAGGGACACCGACGCGGTACTCGGCCGGGTCGACGTCGGGGTCCCGCCCGTAGGCCGCCCTGAGCAGGAGGAGGTATGCCCGGCTCGATGCGACGAGGAGCCGATCCGGGCACTCACCGGTCATGAACCGGGAGGCGAACATCATCCGGTAGCGCTCCGGGTTGGCGACTCCGAAGTGGACGTAGGCCTTGCCGCTGGCCCGGAGCCACTCCTCAGGACGGGCGCTCTCCATGCCCGTGGCCATGGCGTCGGCGAGCCCCGAGTAGCCGTCGGCGGCGAGTTCCGCCAGCAGTTCGTGACGGTCGGCGAAGTGATGGCCCGGTGCGGCGTGCGAGACGTCCAGTGCACGCGCCAGCCCTCTGAACGAGATGGCATCGGCTCCCTGACTCTCCAGGACCTTGCCCGCTTCTTCGATGAGTGCCTCCCGGAGGTTGCCGTGGTGGTAGCTGGTTTGTGTAGGGGCGGCGCGACTTGGCATCTTGACAGTGGCTAGATTATCACATATGGTGAACTTGTCACCGACAAGATTGGTCTCCACATGATTCACGAAGGACGTTTCACCGCCGGGTTCGACGAGGACCTCGTCGTCTTCCTCATCGGCTCCCAAGTCCACAAGCCCTTCCGCATCCGGCAATGGCTGCCTGTGGCCAGGGCAATGCGAGCGATGCAGCTCGAGATCGCGGCCCACCCCGAGATCGGATGTCTCCACATCGAGAACTTCGGAGGCATCCGCAACATCTCCGTGCAGTATTGGAGATCGTTCGAGGACCTGGAACGGTTCGCTCGCTCCGATGAATGGGCCCATCTCCCGGCCTGGCGGGATTTCAACAAGCTGATCAGGAACACGGGCGACCTGGGGATCTGGCACGAGAC
>JBAPYG010000045.1:0-7254 GCA_049284615.1 Acidimicrobiia bacterium | reverse complement strand
CGACAGGTCCGAGGTCGCTCGCAGGGAACCCGGGACGTTGTCGGCGAGCAGCTCTTCCAGTCCCGGTTCGAATATCGGTGCCTCCGCCGCATTTATCGAGTCGACCTTCGACTGATCCAGATCGACCAGGGTGACCTCGTGGCCCACATCGGCGAGACACGCCCCACTCACCAAGCCGACATAGCCGGCCCCGACCACGCACAGCCTCACCGTTCGTCTCCTTCGGGATTGTCGGCGTACCAACGGATGGTGCGACGCAGCCCTTCTTCGAGATCGACCGAAGGCTCATATCCGATCTCGGCCCTGGCCTTGGTGATGTCGGGGCATCTGCGGTTTGGGTTGTCCACGAGGAAGTCGGCCTCGTCGCTCGCCTGTCTGACGACCTGTCCCCCGTAGCCGAGCTCGTCGGCCGCGACGTCGGTCATCATGACGGCGAGGTCGGCCATGGATATCTCGGGATCCGTCGTCCCGACGTTGTAGGGCTCGCCGGGCTTTCCCAGGACCAAGACCCGAAAGTAGCCCGACACGGCGTCGGTGGCATAGCAAAAGGTGCGTGTCGGGCTGCCGTCGGAGTGCATGACGATGTTCTCCCCGGCGACGATGTTCCTGGCGAAGTCTGCGATGACGCGGCCGTCGGTGATCTTCATCCCCGGCCCGTAGTTGTTGAAAGGACGGGCCATCGTCACCGGCAGGTCATGGACCTGTGCGAAATTGACGCACAGTGTCTCCCCATAGCGCTTCGACTCGTCGTAGCACGCCCTTGGCCCGGTGCAGGAGACGTTCCCCCGATAGGTCTCTGGTGTCGGGATCTGATAGGGGGGAGGGTCTCCGTATATCTCCGAGCTGGAGAAGAACAGGAAGCCTCGAGCCGGCTTGCGCCCGGACTGGGAGACGACATGGTCGAGCAGTGAGCGAAGACCCGAGATGTTGGCGTCCATCGTCTCGATCGGATGCAGCCGGTAGTAGCGCGGCGAGGCGATCCCGGCGGCATGGACATAGAAGTCGAAATCGCCCATATCGTCGGGCAGCGGGTCGCGAAGGTCGTAGGCATCGACCGTGAGATGGGGCTCGTCGTTCAGATCGTCGAGCCAGAGGGGACGGCCACGGAAGAAGTTGTCGTAGACGGCCACCCGGATGGGCTCCCGGTCGGGATTGAGTCGATTCCACTCGAGAGGGGCCTGGACCAGGTAGTAGCCGAGAAATCCGGCACCCCCGGTGATGAGCAGATCGCGCCCCGACATCTCGGCGAAGACATCGTCGAGAGACGACGCCATCCGAACCAGATCTTCACGGGCGACTTCCGACAAGCTCACGTCAACACCACCTTTCGGGCGTGGAACGCCTCGGCATACCCCGAGGCCGCCCGGCACTCGACACCCCTGATCCTGGCCAAGCCCCGAAAGGTGTCTTCGCTGAACCAGTAACGGTCGGCCTGCGAGGGGAAGGCGGCGGCCAGATGCTCGATCTTTCGATCGAGATTCGCCTCGCTGAGAGGGACGTAGAGGTTTGGCTGACCGAGATCGCCCTCATACTTGACGATCTCGTACTCCCAGATGGCATGGGAGCGAAAAGTGTTCCAGGTCAACTCTCCCACCGTACGGTGGTCTTGGTGCTGATCCAAGACATGAGGCGTCAGCACGAGCGCAGGATCGACCGCCCTTCCGAGCTGATCGAAGAACTCCTTCACCTCACTCGAATAGTGGAGATACCGCTCACGATGGGCGAGTAGCTGCACGTCGACGACCCGGTCGCCCAACAGACGGGACGCGCTCGCCTCGGCCTCGGCCCTCCTCTCATCGCTGCCCGAAGCCAGGACCACCCAAACGACTTCCATGTCCGGGTTGGCATCGGCCAATGTGAGCAAGGTTCCACCACAGCCGATCTCGATGTCGTCGGAGTGAGCCCCGAGACACAGCACAGACTTGGGTCCTGGCAGTGACGGCCAGGATGCCGGGAGTGACGAGCCCATCAGTCGCCGAATGGTCTCTCGTGCTTCCAGACCTCCCAAGGGGCAGGGCCAGCGTCGTACAGGTCGTCCAGCGCCTGCTTGTCTTTGAACGTGTCCATCGCACGGAAGAACCCGTGGTACGGGTAGGCGACGAGTCGCGACTTCTCGGACATCCTTTGAAACGGCTCGACGACCAACTCCTCGCCCGGCACCATGAAGTCGAAGACCTCCGGCGTGAGGTAGAAGAAGCCGGCGTTCACATAGAGGCCCGACGCGCTCATAGGGACGATCGAGCTGACCCGACCGCCCTCGTCGAAATCGGTCACATGCAGTGACAGCGGAGGTGGGACGGCCATGAACGCAGCAGTGAGGTCGGATTGAAGCCGCATCTCGTCCAGCATCGTCGGGAGGTGCAAATCGGTCACCCCATCGGCGTAGTTGGCGAGGAACGGCTCGTCGTCGACATAGTCTTTCACCGCCAGGAGCCTCTCCCCGATGTTGGAGCTGACACCGGTGTCCACGAACGTGATCGACCAGTCGTCGATGTCGGAGCTGAGTAGCCGCAGGTCCTTGCCCCCGCCGCTGAGGACGAAGTCGTTCGACGCCGCTTCCGAGTAGTCCAGGAAGTACTCCTTGATGACGTCGGCCTTGTACCCGAGACACAAGACGAACTCGGTGTGCCCATAGTGGGCGTAGTACCGCATCACATGCCACAGGACGGGACGATGCCCGATCTTCACCATGGGCTTGGGCACGGCGTCGCTGTAATCGCGCAAGCGGGTCCCCAGCCCTCCACAGAAGAGAACCACCTTCATCCCCTCGACAACCCCCTCATACCAACTCGGATCGGGTGCATCGCCTCGACCACCCGATCGGCCGATGCAACCCCTTGCCCATCGAGCGTAATCCCGGATCGGGAACCTTCAAGGGGCCGGATGGGCCGATTCGTCGCTCGAATCTCACGACGTGACCGAGGAAGTCGGCGTCTCGAGGACGACCCTCGGTGGGCGCACGGCGATTTGAACGAGGAATCGTGGGATGATCGTCACATAGCGACGCCAGAGCCGCTTCGGCTCGGCTCCGAGGCGGAAGAGCCATTCCAGCCCGGCCCGTTGCATCCAATCGGGCGCCTGGGGGAGCCTCCCGGCATTCATGTCGAAGGCTGCGCCGACCCCGACGAGCACCGACGCTTCGACACGGGGGCGAAAATGGCTCATCCAGCGTTCCTGCTTGGGGGTCGACAGGCCAACCCACACGATGTCGGGTCGCGCCGAGTCGATCATGGCGGCCACCTCGTCGATCTCGGCCGGCTCGAGATCCCTGAAGGGGGGCGAGTACGCGCCGACGATGTCTACGCCGGGATAGAGCTGGCGAAGTCGGGAGGCGAGCTCCTCTGCCACCCCGGGCGCGGCACCGTACAAGAAGTGGCGCCATCCGGCTTCGGGTGAAGCGGCGAACACCTCGAGCATGAAGTCGGGCCCGTAGACCCTCTCCATCTCGAGCGCACCGGCGTATCGCCCGCACCAGACCAACGGCATCCCGTCGGGCGTCACCATCCCCGCCCGGTTGTGGATCTCCTTCAGGCTCGGGTCGCGCTGTGACTCGATCACGCCGTGGACACCGGTCACGCAAACGTACTCGCGGCGACGCGACGAGATGAACCCTCTGATGATGTCGACGGCGCCTTGGAGGTCCACCGCCGACACCTCGACGCCGAGGACGTCGATTCGCTTGCTCACACCTTCGCCGCGACCTGCTTCTCGATCCAGCGGTAGGTCTCGGCAAGACCGGCCTCGAGTGAGATCCCGGGCTCCCAACCCAGCGCCTCACGCAGCACGCTGTTGTCCGAGTTGCGACCCCGGACGCCCTGAGGCCCGTCGACGTGCTCGATGGATATTGCCTTGCCCGAGATCCCGATGATGATCGCGGCGAGCTCATTGATCGTCACCATGCGATCGGTGCCCAGATTGATCGGAGCCGTGTGATCGGACTGCATGAGCCGATAGATCCCTTCGACACAGTCGTCGACGTAACAGAACGATCGAGTCTGCTCACCGTCTCCCCACATCTCTATCGAACCACCGTCGGGCGCCTGGGCGACCTTGCGACACAGCGCCGCCGGCACCTTCTCTCGGCCACCGTCGAATGTCCCATACGGGCCGTAGACGTTGTGGAACCGGACGATCCTCGTCTCGAGCCCGTAGTCGGAGCGGTAGTACTCGGCGAGCAACTCCGAGATCAGCTTCTCCCACCCGTATGCGTCCTGTGGAGCCGCCGGGTACGCGTCCGACTCCTTTAAAGGAACCACATCCGCCTCGGTTTGCAGGTGCTCGGGATAGATGCAGGCGGAAGACGAGTACAGGTATCGCTCGACTCCGGCCTCGCGCGCCGCCTCGATGGTGTTGAGATTGATCAGCGAGTTGTTGTGCAGGATCCGGGCGTGATGCGTCGAGATGAACCCCATGCCCCCCATGTCCGCGGCCAGCGCATACACGTGATCGACGTCTCGGGTCGACTCGGCTGCCGCGCCCGGGTCGCGCAGGTCCAGGGTGAGGAACTCGTCCGCGTCGACATCGGTGTACTCGGGCCGTTTGATGTCGACCCCGCGAACCCAGTAATCACGCTGCTTGAGGTATGTCACCAGGTGGTGACCGATGAACCCCCCGGCCCCCGTTACCAAAACCCTCTTCATCCTTCGCCTCCCAAAATTCCAATCTGAATTGCCCGGAACGCACTCTAACCGTAATCCCCGGAATTGACTACAAGAAGTGGTCGCCAGACCCAAAATTAAGGGAACTATTGGGTTTGACGGTCACTGTCTGTGGTGTAAAGTCGATGTCGCCGTAAATGGTGCGGCAATGGGACAGGGCTATTTCAAGGGAGCAACGGGGGCATGGAGTCACTTCATCAAAGGACTCCGCAGGTGGACACGACGGGGTCGAAGAGACCTCATCTTCGATTGGTCGAGTCCGTCGGCGTATACCAGACATTCATCAAGCCACTCATCGACGTCGGCTCGGCCACGATACTGCTCATCGTGCTGGCGCCACTTCTCCTCATCGCCGCCGCACTGGTGCGAGTCTTCATCGGGAGCCCGGTGCTGTTCCGTCAGACCCGCATCGGCAAGGGTGGCGAGCCATTCGAGCTCCTGAAGCTCAGGACGATGATCCCGGATCGGCGGCAGAGGTCTGACGCATACGACGGCCCGGAGCGTCGTCAGGCCCACAAGTCGCCGGACGATCCCAGGGTGTTGCCGGTAGGTGCGGTCTTGCGGGCCGTTCGACTCGATGAGCTACCCCAGCTGTGGAATGTGATCCGTGGCGACATGAGCATGGTCGGGCCACGGCCCGAGCTGCCCGAGATCGTGTCGTCGTACGAGGACTGGCAACATCATCGCCATGTCGTCAAGCCCGGGCTCACCGGGCTCTGGCAGGTAAGCGCACCCGATGGACGTCTCATGCACGAGTGCACCGAGCTCGACATCGAGTACATCGAGGAGATGGGGCTGGGCACCGACTTCGCGATTATGCTGCGCACCCCGGCGGCGATGCTGCGTCGTCGCGGCTTCTGATCACTCGACAGTCACCGTCTTCGCCAGGTTTCGCGGCTTGTCGACGTCGAGCCCCCGTGCAGTGGCAATGTGATACGCCAGGAGCTGGAGCGGCACGACAGCAGTCACCGTGCACAGGAGGTCGGGGCCGGCAGGGATCCTGATCACGTGGTGGGCCACGTTCCCCACATCGTCCCCTTCCTCGGCCACCAGGACGATCGTCCCCCCTCGGGCCTTCATCTCCTCCATGTTGGAGAGCGTCTTGGCGCGAACGTGGCTGTCGGAGGCAACCCCGACGACCACGACCCCCTCCTCGATGAGGGCAATGGGACCGTGTTTCATCTCCCCGGCGGCGTAGCCCTCGGCCCGGACGTATGCGATCTCCTTCAGCTTGAGCGCACCTTCCATCGCAACCGGGAAGTCACCGGAGCGGCCCAGGAAGAAGTAGTCGCGCACTGCTGACCATCCTCGCGCCAACTCGGCGATCTCGTCCGATTTCTCGAGGACCGCGGCCACCTGGTCGGGCAACTTCTGGAGATCGCGGACCAGGAGCTCGATCTTTCCCGGGTCGAGGGTCCCCCGCACCTGGGCGAGATACAGGCCGAGCAACTGCATGGCCACCAGCTGAGTCGTGAAGGTCTTGGTGGCTGCGACCCCTATCTCCAACCCGGCTCTCGTGTAGAGCACGGCATCGGACTCGCGCGCCAGGGCGGAGTCGATGACGTTGCTGACCCCGATGAGGTTGGCCCCTTGTGCCTTGGCGTATCTGACCGCGGCCAGTGTGTCGATCGTCTCCCCCGACTGGCTGATCCCGATGACCAGCGATCTCGCGTCGAGAACCGGGTCTCGATATCGGAACTCGGAGGCGATGTCGATCTCCACCGGGAGTCGCGTCCAGCGCTCGATCGCGTACTTGGCCATCATCGCGGCGTGAAATGACGTGCCGCAGGCCACGACGAACACCTTGTCGATGGCACGAAGCAACTTGGCGTCCATCTCCAACTCGTTGAGGACCACCCTTCCCGGCGCCACCACCCGCCCGGCGAGGGTGTCGGCGATGGCATGAGGCTGTTCGTGGATCTCTTTGAGCATGAAGGTGGGAAATCCCCCCTTCTCGGCCGCCTCGAAGTCCCATTCGATCTTGCGGTGCTCCGGCTCGATCTCGTTGCCATCGAGGTCGAAGATGACGACCGACGTCGGACGCACCTCGACGACGCGGTCGTCATCGATGATCACCATCTCCCGCGTGTGCTCGAGGAAGGCGGGGATGTCGGAGGCGATGAAGTTCTCTCCGTCTCCCCGACCCACGACCAACGGTGACCCGCGCCGTGCGCCGACGATGAGGTCGGGCTCGGACCTGCGCATCACCGCCAGCGCCAGGGCGCCTTCAGCCTCGCTCATCACCCGGCGAACGGCCTCGGCCAGGGGCATCTCTGACAACTCGCCGACCATGTGGGCAATGACCTCGGTGTCTGTGTCGCTGCGAAACTCATGCCCGGACTCGGAAAGCTTCTGTCTCAGGTCTACCCAGTTCTCCACTATGCCGTTGTGGACCACGACCACGTCACCTGAGGCATCGGTGTGTGGGTGGGCGTTCACCGTGTTGGGCGCCCCGTGCGTGGCCCAGCGTGTGTGCCCGATCCCCGACACGGCCTCGACCTCTTCTAGATCTGTGAGCAGGGATTCGAGGTCGGCGATTCGACCCGCCGTCTTGATCACATCGATCGTCTCGCCCCGATTGAGGGCAACTCCCGCG
>JBAPYG010000044.1:0-1674 GCA_049284615.1 Acidimicrobiia bacterium | reverse complement strand
CCGCAAGACCCTCGACCAGTTGCTTCGCACCTTCCCGGTGCGCACCTGCTCCAACGCGATGCTCGAGCGTCAGCACGCCCAGGGACGGCCCTGTCTGCTCTATCACATCGAGAAGTGCTCGGGCCCGTGCATCGAAGCCGTCACCCCCGACGAATATCAGAAGATGGTCGACGGGCTAGCGTCGTTTCTCAGCGGTGACACAGAAGCCGTCCTCACCGATCTGGAGAGTCAGATGTGGGAGGCCGCCGAACGGGAGGAGTTCGAGCTGGCCGCCCGATATCGGGACCGGCAGGAGGACGTGCGCCGGGCCATGCTCCGCCAGGAGGTGGTCACCGAGAAGGCGGAGAACTTCGACCTGATCGCCTTCCACGGCGACGAGCTGGAGACCGCCTTCCAGGTGCTCAACGTGCGCCGAGGCCGCGTGGTGGGGGAGCGGAGCACCATCGTCGACCGGGTCGAGGAGCTCACCGACCCCGAGCTGATGGCCCGGATCATCCGCGAGCTCTACGGCGACTCCGAGCCCCCGCGCGAGGTGCTGGTCAGCCTGATGCCCGACGAGTCCGACCTCCTCACCGAGTGGCTCACCGACATCCGTGAACGCAACGTCAGTCTTCGGGTGCCCCAACGCGGCGCCAAACGGCGGCTCATGGAGACCGCCTCGATCAATGCCGCCGAGGCTTTTGGCCGGCACCGGCTCAGCCGGCAGAAAGACCACAACGCAAGAGCCAAGGCCCTGCGCTCACTCCAGGAGGAGCTGGGACTCACCGACCCGCCACTGCGAATCGAGGCCTACGACGTGGCAACACTCCAAGGCACCAACACCGTCTCGTCGATGGTTGTGCTCGAAGACGGCCTGCCCCGACGCAACGAATACCGCCGGTTCAAGATCCGCACCGTTGAAGGGCAAGACGACTTCGCCTCGATGGAGGAGACGATCCGACGCCGGTTCAAGGCCTACCTGGCCGAGCAGCGCAAGTCGGTCGCCGACCAGGGCAAGTTCTCCTATCCGCCGAGCCTGGTCGTCATCGATGGGGGAGCCGGCCAGCTGGGGCGGGCCGTCAAGGTGCTCGACGAGCTCGAGCTCGACATCCCGGTGATCGGCCTCGCCAAGAAGATGGAGGAGGTGTACATGCCGGGGAAGCCGGAGCCCATCCAGATCCCCCGAGACGCCGAAGCGCTCTATCTCCTCCAGCAGGTCCGTGACGAGGCCCACCGGTTCGCCAACACCTACCACCAACAGCTCCGCTCCAAGTCGATGGTCGACTCCATCCTCGACGAGGTCCCCGGGGTCGGGCCCAAGCGCAAGAGACAGCTGCTCAGGCATTTCGGGTCGCTGAAGAAGATGAGGGCTGCCACAGAGTCTGATCTGACCGAAGTTGTGCCCGAGCAGGTCGCATCCGACCTGTACTCTGCGCTCCACACCTGACGTCGATCAGGCTTCCAATGGCGGATTCGGAAAAGTCGATGAATCGAGAACCACTGACGCTGTCGGTGTTGATGCCCGTGTACAACGAGAGTCGGACTCTCCGGACCATCGTGGGACGTGTGCTCGATGCGCCCATCGACATGGGTATCGAGCTCATCTGTGTGAACGACGGTTCGAGCGATGACTCTCTGGCAATCCTGACCGAGCTCGCCGCCGGCGACGATCGGGTGGTCGTGATAGATCAGCCG
>JBAPYG010000043.1:0-2011 GCA_049284615.1 Acidimicrobiia bacterium | reverse complement strand
CCAACCATTCCGGTCGAAGGTGTCACCGTCGACATCGCGCGATGCGAAGAAGTCCGCTCGCTGGTTGGTGGTATACAGCAGCCAGTACAGAGTATCGACACCGGGGGGCACGCTGTTCTCCAGCGGCCCGGCCGGCCCGAACCGCGGAGCGGCGGGCTGCACACCCTGCTCCAGCGCCTCGAGGGCGTCGAACTCAGCGTCGCTGAGGAACATCTTGTCCACGTCGACGTCGCTCATCCACTCCTCGTACGGATCGTGGTCCTGGAAGAGGTCGACGTGGGCATCCCCATGGGCATGGGTTGGAACCGTCATGTCGCCAAGGAAATGGACGATGTGACCCAGGTATTCGTAGGCTTTAGCCTTCTGCCCGTCTGCATAGGCGCCAAGAGCCAACGTCCAAAAATGTCTGGATTTCTGTAGGGCGTTCTCCGTGACGATGAACGAGGTGTCGACGATGTCGACGGGACCCTCGAAATCTCCATACGTGCTTGGTGTGTTGTCACCAGGGTCGGCGTCCCAGAAGTGAGTCATGGTGATGATCGCCGCGCCGAGGATGGCATGATTCGGGAATCCGTAGATGTGATCGAAGACGTCCTCGTGCCCGGCCCCGTTCCAGATTTCCTGTGCGAATTGCCGGGCCTCGGAATCTAAAGGAAGAAGGCCCAGCCCGTAGTTCGACATGTGCTCGTGGGTGCACGGTGCGTCCGGGTCCGAGCAGACGTTATAAGCCTCGGCTACCGGCGCCCTGACAACGGCTATGCCGGAAAAGGCGCAGACGAAAGCGACCACCACGGCCAGCCCTCTCCTCAAGGTCCCCAACATGCAGATCTCCTGTTGTGCGGTTCGTGGTACAGGCCTAGGTGTGGGACAAAGAACGAAACCCAGACGGCTTGAGACGAAGAAGCGACTCCACTCCCACCCCGGTGGGCGACACGGTCTCGATTCCAAACGTCATAAGCATGACCACGAAAGGAAGCGGACGCGAGGCACGGAGCCGCAGTTGTATGGAGACATCCCCCCTATCACATCCCCGAGCGCTGGGGGCGGTCTTCGCCTCTGAACGCAGCATACAGTTGGCTTTCAGGGTTGCCTAGCCCCGGAACAGGTCGTGTAGGGCCGGGAAGCCCTCATCCTCGTTGGCCTTATCTGGCATGACGAATCAGCGTCTAGCAGTCGTCTTACATGCCAGAGAGGCGACGTCGGACAACTCAACCCGACGCGGAATAAGTGCTGTTGGCGACTCGTACGCGACAACTCAGGAGAAGCCTCAGGTCCATCAGTGAGGCGTTTGGGTCAAACTGCACGAGGGGCGGACAATTGTTCGAAAGGGGTTCCAAGTTCGAATGATATGACTATGATTCTGGTCATGAGTGAGGACACCCTGCCGCTCGCCGAAGTCAAGAAACGACTCTCCGAAATGGTCGATCGCGTCGAGCATCACCACGATCGGGTTGTCTTGACGCGCAGGGGACGGCCGGCGGCAGTCCTGATGAGTCCCGATGATCTCGAATCCCTTGAAGAGACCCTCGACCTGCTCTCGACGCCGGGAGCCATTGAAGAGATCCGGAAGGCTCAAGCCGAGATCGACTCCGGCCTTGGGGTCGAAGCCGACGGACTCCGAGCGACCTACCTGAAAGAATGACCAGCTGGAGGCTGGTGGTCGCCCCATCCGCCGAACGCAGCCTGGCACGACTCCCGGAGAAGGTGGCTCCGGCCATCGTCGCATTCATGGTCGGACCGCTACTCGAGAACCCCCATCGCTTTGGCAAACCTCTCGTCCGCGAATTGGCTGGATATATGGCTGCAAGGACGGGCGCCTACCGGATTGTCTACCGAATCGTCGAGGAAACCTCTCGTGTGGAGGTTGTCCGCATCGACCATCGATCACGCGTCTATCGAACACGATGAACGCGTGTTCCCACACGACCAGATACCTAGTAAGGCCAGTGCTTCCGCGTTAATGAGGATGAAACGCGCCGATGCGCTGGGAGGTGAGACCCGCGAGAACGAA
>JBAPYG010000042.1:0-11059 GCA_049284615.1 Acidimicrobiia bacterium | reverse complement strand
CGTCGATCAGGCAGACATCGAGATCGGGTTGGCCGCCATAGGGATCTGAGGCTGGGTACCGTCCCCGCCGACCTCTCCACCTAGGAATCCAATGCTCAGCACCAACGACGTCCGGCCGGGAATGGCGCTCGAGCTCGACGACGGCCTGTTCTCCATCGTCGAGTACCAGCACGTGAAGCCGGGCAAGGGCAAGGCCTTCGTGCGCATGAAGCTGAAGAAGCTCGAGACCGGCCAGGTGCTCGACCGGACCTTCCGGGCCGACGAGAACGTGCAGCAGGCGATCATCGATCGGTCCGACCATCAGTATCTGTACAGCGACGATCTCGGGCATCATTTCATGAACCTCTCCGACTACGGCCAGATCGTCCTCACCCGCGAAGACATCGGCGACGCGGCGGGATATCTCGTCGACGGCATGACCGTGACGCTCGCCCTCTTCGAAGGCACGGCCATCGGGGTCGAGCTACCCGCGGCCGTGGAGCTCGAGGTCACATATGCGGAGCCAGCGGTGAAAGGGGACACCCGAACCGGAGCCACCAAGGGCGTGACCGTCGAGACCGGCATCGAGGTTCAGGTCCCGCTCTTCGTCGAACAGGGCGACAGAATCAGAGTGGACACCCGCAGTGGTGAGTACCTGACGAGGGCATGAGCGAAGTCGGCGAGACCCTGATCATCCCGGCTCGGGTCACCGCCAAGGAGCTGGCTTCGACGATCGGGACGGACATCGAAGAGGTCCTCGCTGTCCTCCGCGCCCGTGACGAGCCAGACGCGCCCGAGGACGTGCTCGGCGCCGATCTCGCCATCACCGTGGCCAGGACCTTGGGAGTCGCCGTCACAGTCGAGCCCCGCGATCTGGCCCTGGAGCGTCTCTACGAGTACGAGACCCGCAACGAGATGGAGCCCGACGTGGGCGGTCGCGCCGGAGCGATCGTGGACGGGGTGGTCAGCGATCTCGACGATCTCGATGCCATGATCGAGTCGGTGTCGGAGCACTGGTCCGTGGCGCGGATGCCCGTGATCGACCGCAACATCCTCCGCATCGGCCTGTATGAGCTGCGCGCCGATCCGATGACCCCGACCGCGGTCGTGGTCTCCGAGGCGGTGCGTCTCGCCGACACCTACTCCACCGAGAAGTCACCCTCGTTCGTCAACGGGATCCTCGCCACCCTGGCCAAGACGATCAGGGAGGGTTAGACGCAAACGCCGGTCGAGCGGTTATGGTCATGTCGAACCTTTAAGGACGGTCCTGCGAGGCCGGAAAGGAACGACATTGCCTCAGGTGATGACAGGCGACGACATCTCACGGGTCCTCCGTCGCATCTCCCACGAGATCCTGGAGACTCACCGCGGCGCCGAGGACATCGTCTTGGTCGGCGTTCTGACCCGGGGAGCCCTTCTGGCCCGCATCCTCGGCGACACGATCGGCTCGTTCGAGGGATGCGAGGTGCCGGTGGGCTCCTTGGACATCGGGCTCTATCGGGACGATCGCTCGCTCCGGCCCGACATCGAACCGGGTCAGACCTCGATCCCGGTGGACATCTCGGGTCGACGCGTCGTGATCGTCGACGACGTCCTGTTCACCGGTCGCACCGTGCGCGCCGCGCTCGACGCGTTGAGTGACATCGGCCGGGCCCTCACCACCGAGCTCGCAGTGCTCATCGACAGGGGGCATCGAGAGCTGCCGATCAGAGCCGACTACATCGGCAAGAACGTGCCCACATCGCGTGAAGAGGTGGTCCGGGTCCGCCTCGACGAGAGTGACGGCAGCGAGGGAGTCTTCATCGAAAGGGTTGAGGCAGCGTGAAGGGCTTGACCACGATTCGAGACCTCGGTCCGGCCGAGCTGAGCAGTTTGATCTATCAGGCGTCCGCGCTCCGGGACGAGATCGACCGGGGGGCGCGAGTCGAGCGCTCGCTGGTCGGGCGGTCCGTCGCCAACCTGTTCTTCGAGCCTTCGACACGGACGAGGCTCTCCTTCGATCTGGCGGCACAGCGGCTCGGCGCGGATGTGGTCACCTTCAGCCCGGAGACGTCGTCCACATCCAAGGGAGAATCGTTGCGCGACACCGTCCTCACGGTCGCCGCGATGGGCGTCGACTTCATGGTGGTTCGACATGCGGAGGACGGTGTACCCCAGAGGGTCGCCGATTGGACGGGTGTTCCGGTCATCAACGCCGGGGATGGCATGAGCGAGCACCCCACACAGGCTCTGCTCGACGCGGTGACCATCCAACGGCACTTCGGGAAACTCGCCGGGTTGCGGCTGGGTTTGGTCGGCGACATCGCGCACAGCAGGGTCGCCGGGAGCCTCATTCACGCCTTGCCGGTGCTCGGCGTCGACGTCACACTCATCGGCCCGGGGGAGTGGGTTCCCGCCAACACCGGCCTGGCCACCTCGGATGGCCTCGATCCATTACTCGGGGACCTCGACATCGTCTATCTGCTTCGGGTCCAGACCGAGCGTGGCGGCGTGGTCAGCGAGGACTATGTGAGTCGTTTCCAGATGGACCGTCGTCGGTCGAGCCGTCTGAACGAGAACGCGATCGTCATGCACCCGGGCCCGCTCAACCGGGGCGTCGAGGTCGAGGACTCGGTGGCGGACTCACCTCGCTCCCGCATAATCGAGCAGGTGAGAAATGGCGTCCCGACTCGCATGGCGGTTCTCCGGGCGCTGGGCGCGGGCGCAGAATGATCTCGATTCGGGGAGGCACTGTCCTCACCATGCAGGGATGGGTCTCTGCCGACGTCCTCATCGACAGAGACCGCATCGTCGGTCTCGAGGGAGGGGGAGAGCGGCTCGAGGGAGACTCGGTCATCGACGCCGCAGGCTGTCTCGTCGGGCCAGGGCTCGTCGACCTCCACACGCATCTCCGTGAACCGGGCCAGACCTGGAAGGAAGATGTCGCCTCGGGATCCCGAGCCGCCGCGGCCGGCGGGTTCACCGCCGTCGTGGCGATGCCCAACACCGAGCCTCCCATCGACTCGCCGAAAGTCGTCGAATATGTCGTGGCACTCGGCGAGGAAGTCGACCTGGTCGATGTGGTGCCTGCGGCGACCCTGACCCTCGCCCGGGCGGGCACCGCCCCGTCAGATATCGTTGCCCTATACGACGCCGGTGTCCGCATCTTCACCGACGACGGGGACTCGGTGGCCGACGAGGAAGTCATGGAACGGGTCATGGAGATCGTCGCCAGGCTCCCCGGGGCCGTTGTCTCACAGCACGCCGAGGACCGCTCCATCACATTCGGGGGCCACATGCATGAGGGAGCGACATCTCGCCGACTCGGGGTCGGCGGTCTGCCGTCGGCAGCCGAGGAGGACGTGGTGAGACGTGACATCGGCCTGGTTCGCCGAACCGGGGCGCGCTATCACTGTCAGCACGTGTCGTCCCGGCGAACCATCGACCTGATTCGTGACGCCAAACGAGCCGGCCTGCCTGTGACCGCGGAAGTCACTCCACATCATCTCACCTTCGATGAGACATATCTCGAGGGACTGGATCCGAGCTTCAAGATGTACCCGCCCCTCCGATCCGAGCAGGATCGGCTCCATCTGATCGGTGGTCTCGCCGACGGCACCATCGACGCCGTCGCCACCGACCACGCTCCCCACCAGCGTGAGGAGAAGGCGGTCGCCTTCGACAAGGCCCCCCGTGGCGTCATCGGGCTGGAGACGGCCGCTGCCGCCGTCTGGGAGGCCCTGGGCGACCGTGATCGCATGTTCGACGCACTGTCCAGCGCTCCGGCCTCGATCGCCGGCCTCAGCGATCAGGGGAGACCCCTGGCACCCGGAGGTGTGGCCAACGTCGTCGTCTTCGATCCGGCCATGGAGTGGACCGTGTCCTCATTCCACTCCAAGTCGGCCAACAGCCCCTATCTGGGCCGGAAGATGCAGGGAAAGGTTCGAGCCACGATTCGACGTGGCCGGCTCAGCTACCAGGATGGAGTGGGATGACCACCAACAAGCAGCGAGCGCGACTCATCACCGCCGACGGTCAGGTGTTCAATGGATACTCCGTTGGGGTCGAGGGCGTCGCCACCGGTGAAGCCGTCTTCAACACCTCGATGACCGGGTATCAGGAGATCCTGACCGACCCGTCCTATGCCGGCCAGGTGGTGGTGATGACCTCCCCGCACATCGGCAACTACGGGATAGCCGGGTACGACGACCAATCCTCTTCTGCGGCAGTCTCCGGGTTCGTGATGCGCTCCATGTCCCGGCGCCATTCCAATTGGAGGTCGGAGGGGAGTCTCGCCGATTACTTCATTCGGCGGGAGATCGTGGCGATCAGCGAGATCGACACCCGACGGCTGACCCGGCACATCCGGGAACGAGGTGCCATGCCGATAGCGATGGGCACCGGAGTCTCAGATGCCGAGCTGGCCGAAATCGCGGCCAATGCGCCGTCGATGGAAGGACGTGACCTGGCGACCGGGGTATCCACCACTGAGCCCTACCGGTTGGAGGCCGAGGGCCCATCATCCGGGCTGGTGGTGGCCATCGACCTGGGGATGAAGCGGGACATCCTCCGCAATCTCACCCGACGGGGATTCGACGTCGAAGTCGTTCCCGTCGCCACCGGGGCAGACCAGATCCTCCAGAGAGACCCGGTCGGCGTCTTCGTCTCGAATGGACCTGGCGACCCGGAGCCTCTCGAGGACACGACCAACACCCTGCGGGGTCTCATCGGGAAGACCCCGGTGTTCGGCATCTGCCTCGGCCATCAAGTTCTCGGTCTCGCCGTCGGCGCCAGGACGTTCAAACTCGCCTTCGGTCACCATGGTGGCAACCACCCGGTGAAGCGACTCGACGACGGGAGGGTCGAGGTGACGGCGCAGAACCACGGGTTCGCGGTCGACCTCTGGTCACTCACCGACGAGACCCCACCGGAGAGATCGGGTCTCGCCGGCCCGGAGATGCTCCCAGAGCGTGTGTCGACCCCCTTCGGATCGGTTCGCCCCACCCACCAGAACCTGAACGACGGAACCTTGGAGGGGATGGTCCTGGAGGACGCGCCTGCCTTCTCGGTCCAATATCACCCCGAAGCCGCGCCCGGGCCCCACGATGCCGGTCCTCTCTTCGACCGCTTCGCCCGCTCGATCGAGGGGAGCGCCTGATGCCCGGTCGAAAGGACATCCGATCGATCCTCGTGATCGGTTCCGGGCCGATCATCATCGGCCAGGCTTGTGAGTTCGACTACTCGGGGACCCAGGCCGCCAAGGTCCTGCGGTCGGAGGGCTATCGGGTCATCCTGGTCAACTCCAACCCCGCGACGATCATGACCGACCCCGAATTCGCCGATGCCACCTACATCGAGCCGATCACCCCCGACGTCGTCACCGAGATCATCGCCCGTGAGCGCCCCGACGCCCTCCTGGCGACCCTGGGCGGCCAGACCGCACTGAACGTCTCCTCACAGCTCGCCAGAACCGGGGTACTCGACAAACACGGTGTCGAGATGATCGGCGCCGGGTTGGAGGCCATCGACAAGGCCGAGGATCGCGGCCTCTTCAAGGAGACCATGGAGGAGATCGGGCTCGAGGTGCCCAGGGCTGGATATGCCCGCTCCATGACCGAAGCGGTCAAGATCGCCAGGGACATCGGCTACCCGGTGATGGTCCGTCCCTCGTTCATCCTCGGGGGAGGCGGCACCGGCATCGCCGATGACGAGGAGGCTTTCCTCGAGGTGGCGCGGCACGGTCTCGACACCTCCCCGGTCAGCGAGATCCTGGTCGAGGAGTCGGTGCTCGGCTGGAAGGAATACGAGTTGGAGGTGATGCGCGATCGCAACGGAAACGGGGTGATCGTCTGCTCCATCGAGAACTTCGACCCCATGGGGGTCCACACGGGCGACTCGATCACGGTCGCGCCGGTGCAGACACTGAGCGACCGCGAATACCAGGACATGCGGGACGACGCCATCAGGGTGCTCGAGGCGATCGGTGTCGAGACCGGTGGCTCGAACGTCCAGTTCGCGGTGGACCCCGAGACCGGACGTCGTCTCGTCATCGAGATGAACCCGAGGGTGAGTCGCTCGTCGGCCCTGGCTTCGAAGGCGACCGGCTTCCCGATCGCCAAGATCGCGGCTCTGCTCGCTGTCGGATTCACCCTCGACGAGATCGCCAACGACATCACCCAGGCCACTCCGGCGTCGTTCGAGCCGGCCCTCGACTACACGGTGGTCAAGATCCCCCGATTCGACTTCGCCAAGTTCCCCTCGGCCCCGACCACGCTGAGCACGTCGATGCGGAGCGTCGGTGAGGCGATGGCGATCGGTCGAACGTTCCCCGAGGCGTTGCAGAAGGCGCTGAGGAGCCTCGAGAATGGTCGTGCCGGGCTCAACGCCGACCCCGCTGAAGACGTCATGTTCGATGGCGTCGAAGACGAGCGGCTCGAGCGGATGGTCGCCACGCCGACGCCAGACCGTGTCTATGCGATGGGCGAGGCCCTACGTCGCGGCTGGGATGTCGACCGCGTCGCCGACCTGTCCTCGGTCGACCCCTGGTTCGTCGACCAGATGGCCGCCATCGTGGAGGTTCGTCACGACCTGGAGACCAGCCAGGAGGTCGAGGTCCTCACCGAGGCCAAGAGACACGGCTTCTCCGACCGTCAGATCGCTCATCTCTGGGGCTCTACCGAAGGCGAGGTGCGAGCCCGACGCCTGGGGGCCGGCTTGGTGCGCACCTACAAGACCGTCGACACCTGTGCCGCCGAGTTCGAGGCGCACACCCCCTACATGTACGGGACGTTCGAGGAGGAGACCGAGGTGACTCCGGCGGACAAGCCTCGGGTGGTGGTCCTCGGCTCGGGCCCGAACCGAATCGGGCAGGGGATCGAGTTCGACTACTGCTGTGTCCACGCCAGCTTCGCCCTCAAGGAGGCCGGATACGAGACGGTGATGATCAACTGCAACCCCGAGACCGTCTCCACCGATTACGACACCTCGGATCGTCTCTACTTCGAGCCCCTGACTGTCGAAGACGTGCTCGGCGTGATCGACGCCGAGCGACCCGACGCGGTGATCGTGCAGTTGGGAGGTCAGACTCCGCTCAACCTGGCCGCGCAGCTCGAAAAGGCCGGGGTCACCATCGCCGGGACATCGCCCGCCTCCATCGCCCTTGCCGAGGACCGGGAGCAATTCGCCGAGATATGTCGCAACCTGGGGTTGAGCCAACCCGCCGCGGGCACCGCGACGTCGGCGGCCGAGGCGCAGGAAGTCGTGGACCAGATCGGTCTCCCGGTCATGGTGAGGCCTTCGTTCGTGCTCGGTGGCCGGAAGATGAGGGTCGTCTACAGCCTCGAAGAGCTGGGAGCCTATGTGCGCGAGATCTACGGTGAGGGGGACCCCGAGGTGACCGCAAGCCCGATCCTCATCGACCGTTTCCTGGAGTCGGCTGTCGAGGTGGATGTCGATGCCGTCTTCGACGGCAGCGAGCTGCTGGTGGGCGGTGTCATGGAGCACGTCGAGGAGGCCGGCGTCCACTCGGGCGACTCTGGCTGCGTCACCCCACCACCGACCATCTCGGACGAGGCGATGAAGGAGATCCTCCGCGGCACCAACGAGCTGGCTCAGGCCCTCCGCGTGCGTGGGCTGATCAACATCCAGTTCGCCGTCAAGGGTGATGAGGTCTACGTGCTGGAGGCGAATCCTCGGGGGAGCCGCACCATCCCGTTCATCTCGAAGGCCAAGGCGATCCCGCTCGCCCACATCGCATCCCGGGTCATGATGGGAGCGACCATCGCCGAGCTGCGAGCGTCCGGCGTGGTTCCTGACGAGAGGGACACATCTCCCTTCGTGGCCGTCAAAGACGCGGTCTTGCCCTGGGACCGCTTCCCTGAGGAGGACGCAGTCCTCGGGCCGGAGATGAAGGCCACCGGGGAGGTGATGGGCATCGGGCCAGATGTGGGTGTGGCCTATGGCAAGGCCCTGCTGGCTGCCGGGAACGTCCTCGCCGACCGGGGCAAGGTCTTTCTCTCGTTCGCCGATCGCGACAAGCCCCTCGGGCTCGCGGTAGCGCAGGCGTTCACGATGCTCGGCTTCGAGCTGGTCGCCACGAGAGGGACGGCGCGCTATCTAGCCCATCACGCCATAGGGTCCGAGACCGTGAACAAGATCGGGGAGGGCCCTCACGACATCGGTGAGCGACTGGAGCGTGCCGAGGTGCAACTCGTCGTCAACACGCCACGGGGCGGGCGCGCCCGCTCGGACGGGATGAGCATCCGCCAGATCGCCCGTAGGAACTCGATCCCCTGCGTGACCACCGTTCAAGGAGGCCTCGCCGTCGCCAGGAGCCTGCGTGCCGGCCCGGGGGCGATCAACAAGCCCAGGAGCCTTCAGGAATGGCACGCCAGAGCCTGACAACGAAACTCGGCTCTCTCGAGCTCCGGTCCCCACTGATCGCCGCATCGGGGACGGTGGGCTCGGTCTGGGAGTGGGCCGGCGTCGCCGAGGTCTCCCACTACGGGGCCGCCGTGGCCAAATCGGTGTCGCCGATCCCGTGGTCGGGCCGCCCGGTGCCGAGACTGGCGCCCACCCGCTCAGGGATGCTCAACGGGATCGGCATACAGAACCCGGGCATCGAGGCTTGGGCTCGGGATGTCGGGCCTCGACTCGCCGGGATGGGCGTGCCGGTCTGGGGCTCGACCGTGTCAGGCGACGTCGCAGGCTTTGCCACGGTGGCCAGGGGGCTCGAAGCTGCGGGAGTCACTGCGATCGAGGTCAACCTCTCGTGCCCCAATCTCGAGGATGGCGTGATGTTCTCGTTCGATTCGCGGCGGGCCGGGGAAGTGGTGGCTGCGGTGCGCGGGTCCGTGACCCTGCCCGTGGGGGCCAAGCTTTCGCCGAACACGCCTGACATCGTCTCGGTGGCGGGAGCATGTCGCGACGCCGGTGCGGACTTCGCCGTTCTGACGAACACCGCTCTCGGGCTCGGCATCGAGCGCGAGAGCCGACGTCCCCTGCTCAGTGGTGGCGTCGGCGGATACTCGGGCTCGGGTCTGATGCCGATCTCGCTGCGCTGCGTCTATGAGGTTGCCCGCGAGCTACCCGGCTTCCCGATCGTGGGGTGCGGCGGCGTCATGACCGGTGGCGACGTGATCGAGTACCTGATCGCCGGTGCCAGCGCCGTGGCCGCGGGAACGATCCATCTCGCCGAGCCCAAGGCGGGAAAGCGCATCGAGGCCGAGCTCGTTTCGGCGATGTCGTCTCTGGGTGTGAGTGCGGTGGGCGAGCTCGTCGGGACGGTCAAGCCATGGTGAGGCGAGTGATCGTCGCCCTCGACTTCCAGACACTCGACGAGGCGCTCGATATGGCCATGAAGACACAGGCAGAAGTGGCCGGATTCAAGGTGGGATTGGAGCTCATGACAGCAGTGGGCCCACGGGCCATCACGGCGATAGCGGACCTGGGGTTGCCCGTCTTCGCCGACTTGAAGCTCCACGACATCCCCAACACCGTGGAGCGCGCGTCCGGTCGGGTGAGCGCTGCTGGTGCGCGTTGGGTGACCGTTCATGCCGCCGGGGGCACGGCCATGATGCAAGCTGCGGTATCCGGAATGGGCGAGAGTGGGGTCCTGGCGGTGACCGTGCTGACTTCTCTCTCCGCAGACGACCTGGCTGCGACGGGCATGTCCATGGGCCCACCCGGCCCGGTGCACCGGCTCGCCGCGTTGGCGGTGGCTGCGGGCGTGGAGGGCATCGTTTGCTCGCCGACCGACGTCGCTTCGGTGCGGGAGCTCGTCGGCGGGCGGTTGATCTTCAGCCCGGGCATTCGCTTGCCCGATGCCGGCCACGACGACCAGAAGCGAGTGGCCACCCCTGTGGCGGCGGTCGGGGCCGGCGCCGACTATCTGGTGATCGGCCGCACCATCACGTCCTCAGTCGATCCTGCGACTACAGCTCGCGAAATCGCTGTCTCTCTCGCTGCATTCGACTGACCCTCGGGGGCTATGGTCGGCGTTGCTCGCACCACACCTCGAGGAGGAGGAATGGCCCAACCCCCAAAACTGACCGATGAACAGCGCAAAGCGGCTCTGGCCAAGGCGGCCGAAGCCCGGCGGGTGCGCGCTGAAGCCAAGGAGCTGCTGAAGACGGGTTCCATGCGGATCTCAGAGCTCTTCGCCAAGGCTGACACCGATGAGTTGATCGCCGGTCTCAAAGTCGAATCCCTCATCGCGGCCATGCCCGGCACCGGGAAAATCAAGGCGAAGAGGCTGATGGAGTCGATCGGAATCGCCGAGAACCGGCGTATCCGTGGGCTTGGGGACAATCAGAAGGAAGCGCTGATAGCCGAGTTCAGCTGACTTGGCCGGCCGGCTCATCGTCGTTTCGGGACCGTCGGGATCCGGTAAGTCCAGCATTCTCCGGGCTCTGTCCGACCTCGTCGACTTCGAGTTCTCGGTATCGGCCACCACCCGTCCCCCCCGACCCGGCGAGGTCGACGGAGTCCACTATCACTTCATGAATCGTGATGCATTCGAGCGATTGATCGCCGATGGCTCGCTGCTCGAGTGGGCGGTCTACAACAACAACTACTACGGCACGCCGGCGGGACCGATAGACGAGGCTCTCGCCCTCGGCGACGACATTCTGTTGGACATCGAGATCCAGGGTGCCCGTCAGGTGAAGGAAAGCCGCCCCGACGCCATGATGATCTTCATCGTGCCGCCCTCACGGGACGAGCTGGAACGCCGTCTTCGCCACCGTGGAGACACCTCCGAGGAGGACATCCAGGATCGACTCGCCGTCGTCGCCTCACAGATGGCGGAAGCGAAGGAGTTGTTCGACCACACGGTGGTCAACGACGATCTCCACGAGGCCACCGCCGAGGTCGCGAATCTGATAAATGAGCCCCGATGAGGTAGCCTGGGGTCTCGCAATTCCCCCGAAGGAACAATGAAACTCGAAGACGTGATAGATCAGATCGGCAACCGATTCGCCACCGTGGTCGTGTCCTCCCGGCGTGCCCGTCAGATCAACAGCTACTTCCACCAGCTCGGTGTGGGCTATGGCGAGTTCGTGCCGCCACAGGTGCACTCGCTCTCCCGCAAGCCACTGACGAT
>JBAPYG010000041.1:0-5095 GCA_049284615.1 Acidimicrobiia bacterium | reverse complement strand
ACTCATGACTGATCAATCGCGCATACGCAACTTCTCGATCATCGCTCACATCGACCACGGCAAGTCGACCCTTGCCGATCGTCTGCTCGAGATGACCGGGGCCGTGACAGAGCGAGAGATGAGAGAGCAGCTCCTCGACACGATGGATCTCGAACGCGAGCGCGGGATAACGATCAAAGCGCAGACGGTGCGTCTCGAGCACACCGCCAATGACGGGAACTCATATGTTCTCAATCTCATTGACACGCCGGGTCATGTCGATTTCTCGTACGAGGTGAGCCGGTCGCTCGCCGCATGTGAAGGAGCGCTTCTCCTCGCCGATGCCGCCCAAGGCGTACAGGCCCAGACCGTGGCCAACTCCTATCTGGCCATCGATGCCGGGCTCGAGGTCATACCGGCCATAAACAAGATCGATCTTCCTGCTGCGGACCCCGACCGCGCCGCGGCGGAGCTGGTCGGGATAATCGGGGGCTCGCCAAACGACGTCCTCAGGATGTCTGCCAAGACCGGTGAGGGGGTCGCCGATCTTCTCGAGACCCTGGTCAAGGAGGTACCGCCACCGGGAGGTGACGTCGACGCCCCACTTCGCGCCCTCGTCTTCGACAGCTACTTCGATGCTTATCGAGGCGTGGTTTGCTACGTCCGAATCGTCGACGGCCGGCTCGATTCCGGGGACAGCGTCCGGTTCATGGCCACCAAAGAGGTTCACGACGCCGACGAGATCGGTTTCCTGACTCCCAAGACCCGACCGGTGCCTTCGATGGGACCGGGTGAGGTCGGCTATCTCATCACCGGCGTCAAGGAGATCGACCGGATCAAGGTGGGAGACACGGTCACCAGCGCCCGCCGTCCGGCGGCAGAACCGCTTCCCGGGTATGCCGAGCCCAAACCCATGGTCTTCTCCGGATTGTTCCCGACCGATGGCGATGACTTCGAGAAGCTCCGGGAGGCGCTGGAGAAGCTCAGGTTGAACGACGCTTCGCTCGCCTGGGAGCCCGAGACTTCCAAAGCCCTCGGCTTCGGGTTCAGGTGCGGCTTCCTGGGGCTGCTCCACATGGAGATCGTGAGAGAGCGTCTGGAGCGCGAATACGACATGGACCTAGTGGCCACCGCACCATCCGTCGCCTACAGGGTGACCATGCCCGAAGGCGCGGTCCGAGAGATCAAGTCGCCCCAGGATCTGCCCGACCCCACCGAACGAACCTCGATAGAGGAGCCATACGTCAAGGCCATGATCCTCACCCCCGCCGAGTATGTCGGGCCCATCATGGAGCTGGCCACGTCGCGTCGGGCGATCGTGGGGAACATGACCTACCTGAGCCCGGAACGTGTCGAGCTCGACTTCGAGATCCCCCTGGCCGAGATCGTCTTCGACTTCTTCGACGTTCTCAAGTCGAAGACCAAGGGATACGCCTCCCTCGACTACGAGGCAGCCGGATACAAGACGGCCGACTTGGTCAAGGTGGACATCCTGCTCAATTCGCAGCCCGTCGACGCCTTCTCCGCCATAGTGCATCGAGACAACGCTCAGGATTACGGGACGAAGATGACATCGCGTCTCCGTAGCCTCATCCCACGACAGCTCTTCGACGTCCCGATCCAGGCTGCCATCGGCGGTCGCATAATCAGTCGTGAGACCGTCAAGGCAACTAGGAAGGACGTCACGGCCAAGTGCTATGGCGGCGACGTCAGTCGAAAGAAGAAACTCCTCCAACGCCAGAAGGAGGGCAAGAAGAGGATGAAGATGGTCGGCTCTGTCGAAGTGCCCCAGGAAGCCTTCGTCGCCGCGCTCAAGGTCGACGAGGGCTCGTGACCCCAGATGCGGCCGACTCGTTCGGCACCATGGCGGCGGCCTACGTCCACATCCCGTTCTGTTCGACGATCTGCCCGTACTGCGATTTCGCTGTCGTCGCCGGCCGGGACGAGCAGGCCGGGCGATACGTGTCGGCCGTCGTGGCCGAGATAGCGATGTCAGAGAGCTGGCGACCACTCGATGCGGTCTACTTCGGTGGTGGGACGCCGAGTCATGTCGCCCCGAGCCTGCTCGGGTCGATCTTGGAGGCGCTGGCCCACAAACACGGGATCGCCGGCGATGCAGAGCTGAGCCTGGAGGCAAACCCGGAAGACTTCGTCACGACGACGGCGCGCGACCTACGCGAGATCGGGTTCAACCGGGTCTCGTTCGGGGCGCAGAGCTTCGACACCGCCGTGTTGGAGAGCCTGGGCCGTCGGCATGGCCCCCGCGAGATCGTCGCTTCGGCGGACGCGGCCACCCGTGCCGGCTTCGAGCGTCTGTCGGTCGATCTCATCTATGGCGATCCGGTCGAGACCATCGACTCCTGGGCCGAGACCGTCGGGCATTCCCTGGCGCTGGGGACCGGGCACATCTCCTGTTATGCGCTCACGGTGGAGGGAGGGACACCACTGGGGCGTGCTGTCGCCGGGGGGGACCCCGCCCCGGACCCCGACGCTCAGGCCGATCGACACGAGCTGGCCGATGCCCTTCTCGCCACGGCCGGCCTTCCGCGGTATGAGGTCTCCAATTGGGCGAAGCCCGGCGAGGAGTGCCGATACAACATGGTGGTGTGGGCCCAGGGAGAGTACGAAGCGTACGGCAACGGAGCACATGGGTTCCGCGATGGCGTGCGCTTTCGGAACCATCGTCGTCTCGACGCCTACATGACTCGGGTCGAGCGTGGCGAGCGGCCGAGATCGGGCGAGGACGTGATCTCTGGCTGGGATGCAGAGCTCGACCGTCTCTTCGTGGGTCTTCGACGCCGCTCGGGTGCCGGCCTCGGCTCCGGCACCGAGGCGCTGCTGGCCTCCGATGAGGGCAGGGACCTGATACGTGCTGGAGTCATCGCCGTCGTGGGCGACCGCCTCGTTGTGCGTCAGCCGTTGCTCACAGATGCCGTCCATCGTTCCATCTTGGGGCTCCCGGCCCCTATCGTCATCGGTCATGGCAATGCTTGAGGACAGGCGCTCGGAGGTGCTGCGCGCACTGGTGGAGGAGCACATCAAGACCGGCGAGCCGGTCAGCTCCCGCGCCGTCCTGGAGCGGTCCAAGCTCTCGGTCTCGGCGGCGACGGTTCGCAACGACCTCGCCACCCTCGAACAGGAGGGCCTGGTCCTGCAGCCACACACGTCGGCGGGGCGAGTGCCCACGGTCGCCGGATATCGCTACTACGTAGACCACCTCGGGCCCGGGCGGCTGCGGCAAGCGGCCCAGGCCAAGGTGAGCCATGCGTTCAGCGATGTCCATCTCGAGCTGTCAAAGCTGTTGAAAGCCACCTCCGATCTCCTGGTCGAGATCACAGATCTCCCTTCGGTGGTGGTGGCCCCTGGCCTGGCGCGGGAGAGTGTGCGCGCGATCCACACGGTGCAGGTCTCCAACGATCAGGTCCTGGTGGTTGTGGTCACAGAGGGCGGCCGGGTCGTGCAACAGCGGGGGAGGGTGCGGGTGCCGGTGACACCACTCGAGATCGAGGAGGCACAGCAGCTGATCAGTGATGCGGTCGTGGGCCGCGAGTTGGGTGCTACACCGAATCTCGACAGCGCATCCGGCGAGGGGCTCTCCAAGCCGGTCCATGAGGCAGTGCTCACCATCACCGACTGTCTCCATCTCGCCGGGAGCGGGAGCTCGGAGATGTTCCTCGGGGGCACCCAGCGCATGGCCCAGGTTTGGCAGGACCTGTCGACCGTACAGCGGATCCTCGAGATCATGGAGCGTGAGGCAGAGGTTCTCAGTCTGATGGCCGCGGCGCCGGGAACTTCGATCCAACTGGGCAACGATCTCGACATGGCAGTGGTTTCCAAGTCATACGAGAGTGGGGGAGAGGGCGGCTCGATAGGGGTCATCGGGCCGATGCGGATGAACTACCGACGGGTCATATCGGCGGTCGAAGAGGTCACCCGCGAGTTGGAGGAGCAGATCGGCACCAGGTCCGACTGACATGGCTTCGGACTACTACAAGATCCTCGGTGTCGACCGCTCCGCCACGACCGAGGAGATCAAGAAGGCCTTTCGCAAGTTGGCGCGGGAGACACACCCCGATGCCAACCCCAACGACCCTAGGGCCGAGGCCCGGTTCAAGCAGGCCGCCGAGGCGTACGAGGTGCTCTCGGACCCGTCCCGACGGCAACGGTATGACAGGGGAGACACGATCGACCTCTCCGACCTGTTCGGTGGTGTGGGTGGCATCGACGATCTCCTGCGCTCCGTCTTCGGGGATGGTGGGCTCTTCGGTGGCAAGCCTTACCGACCGCCGCGAGGCCGCGATGTGCTGGCACGGGCGACGGTGACACTGAGAGAGGCGGCGTTCGGCAGCGAGACAGTTGTCGAGTACGAGTCGCTAACTGATTGCGAGATCTGCGCGGGCTCGGGCGCCAGCCCGGGAACGCATCCTGTGACATGCCCGGATTGCGGTGGGGCGGGTCAGGTGCGCATGGCGCAACGCTCGGTGTTCGGGACGATGATGTCTGTCACGACATGCCCGACCTGCCGGGGGGAAGGCACCCTGGTCACCGACCCGTGCCCCGAGTGCTCCGGAACCGGCGCCATACCGAAGACCGTGTCGGTCAACGTCGAGGTTCCACCCGGTGTGAGCGATGGCACCCGTCTCCGACTCTCCGGACGGGGGGAGTCGGCCGGCCGCAATGGCCAGACGGGCGATCTCTTCGTGGAGATCAATGTGGAGCCAGACCCCCGATTCGAGCGACGCGACATCGACTTGATCCATCGCGTGGCCATCGGTGTCCCCGCAGCCACTCTCGGGTCGCGTCTCGAAATCCCAACCGTGGATGGTTTGCCCGAGTCACTCGAGATCCCTCCCGGCACACAGCCGGGTTCGGTCTTCAGCATCTCGGGGAAGGGGATGCCAGCGCTGGGCCGACGCAATCGCGGAGACCTCCATGTCGTGGTGGAGGTGGAGATCCCCGAGGCCGTCACCGAAGAGGAGGAAGATCTGATACGTAGATGGGCCGAGTTGCGGAGTGAGTCGGCCGAGCGCCCCGCCTCCACCAGGTGAAGCACACACCACATGTGGTCGTGGGTGCGCCCTGGGAAGGTGACACACTGAGTCTGTCCGTCATACAG
>JBAPYG010000040.1:0-2599 GCA_049284615.1 Acidimicrobiia bacterium | reverse complement strand
GTGACCCCGCCGACGTCGGCGGGGTCACTCACGTATCGAAGCCTTTCGACTCCATCCATCTGTCGTTGAATACCTTCGACAGATAGCCACGCCCCGAATCGGGGACGATCACGACGACGAGACGACTCTCGTCTTCTCTCGCCACCCGCAGCGCGGCCTCGACCGCCATCCCCCCCGATCCGCCGGTCAGGACACCTTCCCTTCTGGCCAGTCGTCGTGCCATCGAGAACGAGTCGGCGTCCGCGACCTCGATGAACCGATCGATGGTGGCCAGGTCGACCGTTTCGGGATAGAAGTCTTCTCCGACGCCCTCGACCTCGTACTGGTGGATGTCGCCGTCTGGCCCCTTTGTGTAGATCGATCCTTCCGGATCGGCCCCCACCACCTCCAGAGACGGCTTCTGCTCCTTGAGATATCGGCCTGCTCCGGTGATCGTCCCCCCTGTGCCCACACCCGCGACGTACGCGTCAACGGTCCCTGAGGTCTGCTCCCAGATCTCTGGCCCGGTGGTCTCATAGTGAGCCTGTGGATTGGCCATGTTGACGTACTGATTTGGCTGGAAGGAGTCTTCGATCTCGCCGGCGAGTCGGTTGGCTACTCCGTAGTAGGAGTCGGGGTCGCCCGGGCCTAGCTCGGTTGGAGTGACCACCACTTCCACCCCATAGGCCCTGAGCAGGTCTCGCTTCTCTTCAGAGACCTTGTCGGGCACGGTGCAGATCACGCGATATCCCCGCACCGCCGCGATCATGGCCAATCCGACACCGGTGTTCCCCGAGGTGGGTTCGATGATCGTGCCTCCCGGCACGAGTGCTCCCGAGCGCTCCGCCTCCTCGATCATGGTCACTGCGATCCTCTCCTTCACCGACCCGCCCGGATTGGCAGACTCCAGCTTGGCCACGAGGTTTCCGGGCTCGTGGAGTCGGGAGAGACGGACGATCGGCGTATGGCCAATGGTGTCCACGATGCTGTCGTGAATCTCCATGGTGTCCTAGGGCCCACCATCGTCGGATCGTGACGAGACCAGGATGACCACTGTGACCAAGGCGGCGGCGACGACGGTGAGGATCCCGGCGAGCCAGTAGCCGCCATAGAGCGCCAGAAATGGTGCCAAGGTCACGCCGGGATGATGGCATATCGCGTTCTCTCGGCCGATCCCTAACCTGGCTCCATGCGACCTCTGGTGCGTTATGCCTGGTTCGTGCTCGGGCTCAACGTGACGGTCATCCTGATGGGTGCCCTGGTTCGCGCTACCGGAAGTGGTGCCGGCTGCGGCCCTTCGTGGCCCACTTGTGAGGGTGAGATAGTGCCCGACTTGGACGGTGCCACCGCGATCGAATTCGCCCATCGCGCCATCAGCGCACTCGCCCTGGTCGCCGTGATCGCCCTGGCCGTCATCGTCTGGCGGAGGACCACGGCGGGTCATCCCGCTCGCACCGGAGCCGTGCTCTCCGTCGTTGCGATCGTGGGGGAGGCCCTGATCGGAGCCATGATCGTCTTGGCGGAATGGGTTGCGGAGGACGCGTCGGTGGCCCGGGCGATCTCGGTGCCGTTGCACCTCCTCAACACCTTCTTCCTCCTTGCGGTGCTGACCCTGACGATTTTCTGGCTTAGGGGCGGGCGAAGACTCGACCTCGGCAAGAGCCGGAACGTCACCCGGGCTGTCTTCTCGGGTGGGCTCGCGCTGCTGGTCATAGCCGGGACCGGGGCGATAACGGCTCTCGCCGACACCCTCTTCCCGAAGACGCCAGGTGCAGATATCAGCTCTGAGGCGCACTTCCTCACCGAGCTCCGCATCGTCCACCCACTTCTAGCGATCGGGGTCGCGATCATCGGATGGTGGATCTCGACTCGGTCGGGCGCACCGGCCGGACGGGCGGCGCGTGCCCTGGCCTCGTTGGTGGCGCTGATGCTCCTTACCGGCGCGGTGAACGTCGCCCTGGGTGTCCCGATTTGGATGCAGCTGGTGCATCTGCTGTTGGCCGACGCACTCTGGATCGCCTATGTGCTCACTTCTGCCGAGGCTCTTCAGACTTCAGCGGCCACCGAGTCTCGACTGTCGCCGAGCAGGTAGCGGGGACCGGTCCCGAGATCGGATGCAGCGTCGCCGGGGTTGAAGATCGCACACGACTTGAGTGACAGGCAGCCACACCCGATGCAGTCCGTCAGCTCGTCGCGAAGGGCAGTCAGCTCCGAGATCTGGGCGTCGAGCTTCGCTCGCCAGGACTTGGACAGTCTCTCCCAGTCGCCCTTGGTCGGTGTCTTGGCATGGGGGAGTGTCTCGAGGGCATCGGCCAGTTCGGCCAGGGACAGCCCGACTTCCTGACCCGCCCGGATCAACGCGACGCGTCGCAGAGTGGCTCGCGGGTAGCGGCGCTGGTTGCCGTCGGTCCGCTCCGATTCGATGAGGCCCTTGGTCTCGTAGAACCGCAACGCCGATGTCGCCACACCTGATCTGGTCGCGACTTCGCCGATCGTGAGCCATTCCATCATCCCGATGCTAACCCATCGACTTCAAGTCGACTTGAAGTGTTGGCGGATGGCTAGGTTGGTGCGATGTTCGACCAGGTCGGTGAGGGAGTCTTCCGCCGTAGATACGACT
>JBAPYG010000039.1:0-2153 GCA_049284615.1 Acidimicrobiia bacterium | reverse complement strand
GGTCATCGTCGCCCAGCGGATCTCGACCATCTCCGATGCCGATCAGATCCTGGTCCTGGAGGATGGGAGGACGGTCGGGCTGGGCACACACGAAGAGCTCCTGGCGACCTGTCCCACCTACATCGAGATAGTCGAGTCCCAGGCCCAGGTGAGGGCGGCGTCATGAGTGGGCGCACGATGAAGGAGACCGAGCGCATCGAGGCGCCGCGGGGACCCGGCCACAGGTTCATGGCGGGCCAGGTCGGGCAGAAGGCCATGTCGTTCGGCCCCTCCCTGCGCCGGCTCGTCGGCCATCTCCGACCGGAGAGGGCCAAGGTCCTGCTGGTGATGCTGGCGGCCGTGGTCAGCGTGGGTCTCGCCGCCATCGGGCCCAGGATGCTGGGACGTGCCACAGACATCGTGTTCGCCGGCGCGATAGGCGGGAATCTCCCCGCCGGGATGACACGCGCTCAAGCCATCGAGGCGGCGCGTGGCGCGGGACAGGCGCAGATCGCCGACCTCCTCTCGGGAATCGACTTCACGCCGGGCGTCGGCATCGACTTCCAGGCGCTGGGGACGGTACTCCTCATCGTGCTCGCCCTCTATGTCGGCTCGGCGCTCTTTGGCTATCTGCAGGGATATCTGCTCAACGACGTGGTTCAGCACACGATCTACCGGTTGCGGGCCAGTGTGGAGCACAAGCTGAACGCCCTACCCCTCAGCTACTTCGACCGTCAGCCGCGTGGCGAGCTGCTCAGCCGGGTGACCAACGACATCGACAACATCTCCCAGAGTCTCCAACAGTCGATGAGCCAGCTGCTGACGTCGTTGCTCACCATCGTCTTCGTGGTGACCATGATGGTGGTCATCTCACCACTGCTGTCTCTCATCGCACTGGTGACGATCCCGGTGACGCTGATCGTGGCGGGCGTGATCATGAAGCGCTCTCAGAAGAAGTTCATCGACCAGTGGCGGCACACCGGCACCTTGAACTCGCAGATCGAGGAGGCATACACGGGTCACTCCCTGGTCAAGGTCTTCGGGCGTCAGGAGGCAGTGAACGAGAGGTTCGACGAGGAGAACGAGAGTCTGTACGAGGCCAGCTTCGGCGCCCAGTTCCTGTCCGGACTCATCATGCCAATCATGCAGTTCATCGGGAACCTGAACTACGTCATCATCGCCGTGGTCGGAGGTCTCCGGGTCGCCAGCGGCACCATGAGCCTCGGCGATGTCCAGGCATTCATCCAGTACTCGCGTCAGTTCACCCAGCCGGTGACCCAGATCGCGTCGATGGTCAACCTGCTCCAGTCGGGTGTCGCCTCAGCGGAGCGGGTGTTCGAGCTCCTCGACGAAGAAGAGGAGTCCTCGGACGGGCAGAAGTCGGTCATCGATGGGATCTCCCGGGGCGAGGTTGCCTTCGAGGAGGTCGACTTCAGATACGACGAGGACCGTCCCCTGATCGAAGACCTGAACATGACCGTCACACCGGGCCAGATGGTCGCCATCGTCGGGCCCACGGGCGCCGGCAAGACCACGCTCGTCAATCTCATCATGCGGTTCTATGAGCTCGACGAGGGCCGAATCACGCTCGATGGTGTCGACATCTCCACCATCCGTCGCTCGTCGCTGCGCTCCCAGGTGGGGATGGTCCTCCAGGACACGTGGCTCTTCAAGGGCACGATCAAGGAGAACATCGCCTATGGGCGCCCCAAAGCCACGGACGAGGAGATACTCGACGCGGCCAAGGCCACATTCGTCGACCGTTTCGTCCACAGTCTCCCCGACGGCTACGAAACCGTCATCGACGACGAAGGGAGCAATGTCAGCGCCGGCGAGAAGCAGCTGATCACCATCGCCCGGGCCTTTCTCTCCCAGCCGGCCCTCCTCATACTCGACGAGGCGACCAGCTCGGTCGACACCAGGACCGAGCTGCTCCTCCAGCACGCCATGAACGCCCTGCGCACCAATCGAACCAGCTTCGTCATCGCCCACCGGCTCTCGACCATCAGAGACGCCGATCTCATCCTCATGATGGAGGACGGGCGCATCGTGGAGCGTGGCACCCACGAGGAGCTCGTGGAGCTGGGTGGCGCCTACGCCGATCTGTACAACTCGCAGTTCGAAGGGCCCGACGTGGAAGGGGTGGGTGCGGTCTCGACCACCTGAGCTCGACC
>JBAPYG010000038.1:0-2175 GCA_049284615.1 Acidimicrobiia bacterium | reverse complement strand
GGTGTCACCCCCGGGCTCATCCGTCTCTCGGTCGGGATCGAGCACGATGATGACCTCATGGCCGACCTCGAACAAGCGCTGTCGGCCGTCTGACCCCGTCCGCGATAGGTCGCTGTACCCATACGTGACCACTCTCCGCGCGAGATAGTCTCTCCGGGAATGGGTGGCGACCGGGATTGAGCGAGAGAGGAAGAGGAGCAATGAAGCCGGCACGACTCTTCATTGCGACTTCGGGTGATGCCGTCACTTCGCACCAGCGGCTCCTCACACCTCCTGTTCGCTAGTTGTCACAGGTGCTCCCTACCCGGAGCTGAGGGGGTGGCTCTTCGAGCCACCCCCTCTATTTTCGTCTCGTAGCATCCGGATATGGACATCCTCTCCCCGGTGGCGGCTCGTGTCGTCAACGTCGCGGTCGAGGCAGGGGACATGATTGGGGCCGGCGCCGTCCTCGTGGTCCTCGAGGTCATGAAGATGGAGCATCCGGTCGTGGCCGCGACCGCGGGAGTGGTGACCACCATTGCCGTCGCAGTCGGTGACACCGTCGCCCGCGACACGCTGCTGGCCAGAGTCGATCCACGCGAAGATGCCCCTCCGACCCCGGACGAGAGCGACGATCCCGGACTCGACTCTCTGGCAGAAATCACCCGTCGCCACGACCTGACTCTCGATGACGCCCGGCCCGAGGCGGCGAAGGCGAGACACGATCGCGGTCGCCGCACGGTCAGGGAGAATCTCGCCGACCTCTGCACCGACTTCGTCGAGTACGGGGCGCTGGCCATCGCGGCCCAGACCGGTCGTCGCGATCTCGACGACCTGATGGCCAACACTCCGGCCGACGGAATGGTCGGGGGCGTGGGGCGCATCGACACCGACACGAGCGGAGACGACCGTGCCATCGTCATCTCGTACGACTACACGGTCCTCGCCGGCACGCAGGGCGCCCGCAACCACCACAAGAAGGATCGCCTCTTCACCTTGGCCGGTGAGACCGGTCTCCCTGTCGTGCTGTTCGCCGAGGGCGGTGGGGGCCGTCCTGGCGACGTCGACTGGAATGGGGTCTCTCTGCTCGATGTCAGGGCGTTCCGGCTCTTCTCCGAGATTCCCGGCCCGACCATCGGGATCAACACCGGGTACTGTTTCGCCGGCAACGCCGCCCTCCTCGGTCAGTGTGACGTGGTCTTGGCCACTCCGGAGTCCAACCTCGGGATGGGTGGCCCGGCCATGATCGAGGGCGGTGGCCTCGGTCGTTTCTCACCGCGCGACATCGGGCCGGTGCAGGTCCAGGAGCGCAACGGGGTGGTCGACATCGTGGTCGTCGACGACGATGACGCCGTTGACGTTGCCCGGCGTCTGGTGGGTCTCACCCGGGGACCTGTCCGCCATCACGAGGCACCGGACCAGAGCCGCCTGCGTCGGATCGTCCCGGCCAACCGCCGCCATCTCTACGACATGCGCGCCGTCATCACCGGCCTCCTCGACGTCGGGACCTTCGTCGAGCTGCGACGTGAGTTCGCCCCGGCCGCCGTCACCGCTCTGGGGCGGATCGAAGGACACCCGATCGGCATCGTGGCCAACGACCCTGCGCATCTCGCCGGCGCCATCGACAACGACGCCGCGATCTCCTTCGCCCGTCACCTCGCCCTGTGTGACCGATGGGGGATCCCGGTGCTCTCGCTGTGTGACACACCCGGGTTCATGGTGGGGCCCGATGCCGAGACGGAGGGTCTGGTGCGCTCGGCCGGCGACCTGTTTCGGGCCGGCGCCCGGCTCTCGGTGCCGACCGGAACGATCGTCACCCGTCGCGGGTTCGGCCTCGGTGCCCAGGCGATGGCTGCCGGTGGCTTCCATGAGCCGCGTTTCACGGTTGGCTGGCCCGACTCGGAGTTCGGCCCGATGGGTCTGGAGGGAGCGGTGAAGCTGGGATTCCGCAAGGAGCTGGAGTCGATAGACGACGAGGATGAGCGTCAGGCAGAGCTGGAGCGAAGGGTGGAGGACATGGCCAGGGCCGGAAGCGGGTTCAACGTGGCCATGGCCTTCGAGATCGACGACGTGATCGACCCCGCCGACTCCCGTCGGTGGATCACGACCCTGCTCTTTTGACCGTTCTGTGAGGGTTTTCTACCAGGCCCTGGTAGAAAACCCTCACAGAACGGTTCTCGGCGCGCCGATCCCCCT
>JBAPYG010000037.1:0-2070 GCA_049284615.1 Acidimicrobiia bacterium | reverse complement strand
CAGCTCGAACCGATCGGCGATACGGGCATCGTCGGGATTGCGGCGCGACAACGGGGAGACCTCGATTGGTTGATGCGTCACGAATGTGGGCTCGACGATGACGGGCTCGACGACCTCTTCGTACAGCTCGAGGACGAGACGACTCACACTCCACGTCTCCTCGTAGCCCACTCCGGCGACATCTGCGGCATCACGCACGATGTCGATATCGGTGTCGAGGGTGATCGTGTGACCCACCGCCTCGCTCACCAGGTCGGTCATCGAGGCCCGCCGGTACGGAGGGGTGAGATCGATCTCCCGTCCCTGGTAGCTCATCTTCGCGTCTCCCGTGGCGGCCACCGCCACCGCTCCGAACACCTCCTCCACCAAGGTCATGATGTCGGTGTAATCGGCAAAGGCCTGATACGCCTCGAGCATGGTGAACTCGGGGTTGTGTGTGGAGTCGATCCCCTCGTTGCGAAAGATCCGCCCGATCTCGTAGACCCGCTCGATCCCGCCGACGACGAGCCTCTTGAGGAACAACTCGGTGGCGATACGCAGATACATGTCGACGTCGAGTGCGTTGTGGCTGGTCAGGAAGGGTCTCGCCGTGGCCCCCGTGGCCTGGTGCAGCAGGACAGGGGTCTCCACCTCGATGAAGCCGCGCAGCTCGAACTGCTTCCTCAACTCCGAGACGATGCGGGCTCGCGCCATGGCCACCCTTCGTGCCTCGTCGTTCACCATCAGGTCGACATATCGGCGACGGCTCCTCAACTCGACATCGGCCAGGCCGTGCCACTTGTCGGGGAGCGGGCGCAACGCCTTCTGCAGAAGCACCAGCTCGTCGACCTTCACGCTCAACTCGCCCCGTTTGGTGGTCATGATGACCCCACTTGCCCCCACCCAATCTCCCAGGTCGAGCTGGGCGAACTCATCTGCCTCGTCTCCGATCACGCTGCGATCGACGAACAGCTGGATGGTGCCGCTGACATCCTGGAGTGTGCCGAACTGGAGCTTGCCGAACGAGCGGTGGAGCATGAGACGCCCGGCCACGGTCACCCGGTCGCCGGTCTCTTCCTCGGGACCGAGATCGGCGTAGCGCGCCTGGAGATCGCCGGCGAGATCGGTGCGCTCGAATCGATGGGGGTAACCCCCTGCAGCCAGCGCCCGGTCGTGCTTCTCACGACGGGACTCGATCAGGCGGTCCTCTGTGGTCTCGTGGGGCTCGGTCATGTCGCGGTTTGGATCATGGCAGGGCCGTCAATTCACTGGCTTCGTCGAGCAGGATGCCCCGGTCCGGCACGGGCCGATCGCCATCGAGGTCGAAGGCGATGTTGTCGATGAGCCTCACCTTGCCCACGGTGGCTGCAACCGCGAGGACCGCCGGCCGATCGAGCGTCTCGATGGGCTTCATCGTCTCCTGCGAGGCGAGCTTGACGTAGTCGACCTTCAACCCCTTAATCGACCTGAGAACGGTCGCCTCGAGACGCTCCCCCCGTCGCTCACCGGCATCGACCTGCTCGGCGGCCTGAAAGAGGCCCCGTGAGATCGCCAGCGCGGAGTAGCGGTCGCCTCGGTCGAGACGCACGTTGCGACTCGACAGGGCAAGCCCGTCGGGCTCACGCACCACCGGGGCTTCCACGATCTCGACAGGAAAGCGAAGGTCCCGAACCATTGCCTCGAGAACGGCGAGTTGCTGGGCGTCCTTGCGCCCGAACATCGCTACGTCGGGCTGGAGCCCGGCGAACAGCTTGGCCACGACCGTGGCGACACCCACGAAGTGGCCAGGCCGGTGACGACCCTCCATCTCGTCTGTCACCCCGATGACCTCCACCGTGGAGATCGAAGGACCGGGATAGACCTCCTCCACCGGGGGAGCGAACAGGACGTCCACTCCGTGCTGCTCGGCGAGGGTCGCATCTCGCTCCTCGTCACGCGGATATGCGTCGAAGTCCTCCTCCTCGTTGAACTGGGTGGGATTGACGAAGAGTGACACGACGAGGGTGTCACACCGCCCGCGCAACAGATCCATCAGACGCAGATGCCCCTCATGGAAATAGCCGAGAGTCGGTAGCAGGCCCACCCCCCCGT
>JBAPYG010000036.1:0-6044 GCA_049284615.1 Acidimicrobiia bacterium | reverse complement strand
CTGCACTGCCACACCAACTTCTCCTTCCTCGATGGGGCTTCTCACCCCGAGGATCTGGTGCAGAGAGCCGTCGACCTCGGCTACGAGGCTCTCGCCGTCACCGACCACGACGGCTTCTATGGGACCTCACGTCTGTGGCAGGCAGCCCGATCCAGTGGTCTCCCGGTCATATACGGGGTGGAGATATCTCTCGAGGTCGATCCAGCGGGTGTCGCCGACCCGGTGTCGAGTGCCGAAGAGTGGGACCGTCGTCGCTACGCCCGGGTCAAGGGGAGTCGTGGTCGGCTCCGTAGGGGGCGCTCGGTGCGCGCTCATGGCACCAAGCCGACAGATCTCCCGGATTCGGACCACCTGGTGTTGCTCGCCGGGTCGCCTGATGGCTATCGGCAGCTGTCCCATCTGGTGACGAAGGCACAGATGAGGGGGGAGAAAGACCATCCGATATACACCTGGGAAGACCTGGCCGTGGCGGCGGCCGACCTCGACATCCATTGCCTGACCGGCTGTCATCTTGGTGCGGTCCCCAAGGCTGCGGTGAATGGGGACCTGGCGGCGACGATCAGAGAGGTGTCCCGGCTCCGCGAGGTCTTCGGCACCCGCCTCCACATCGAGATGTGGCATCACGGCATGCCCGAGGACGACGGCCGCAATGACATGATGTGGGAGGTGGGGCAGAAGCTGGGGGTCTCGATCGTCGCCACCAACCAGGCCCACTATCACGACAGGTCCGACGCCTATCTCTCCGAGGTGCTCGCAGCCATCGGGGGCAGGAGAACCCTTGGCGAAGCCGACGGCTTCCGGCCCGCATCCGATGAGCGGTACCTGAAACACCCCCGAGAGATGGATTGGAGGTTCAGAGGGTATCCGGGGGCGGTGGCGCGCAGCGCCGAGTTAGGGGGGCGTCTCGCCTTCGATCTGGGGCTGGTTGCGCCCCGGCTCCCCGATTTCCCCATGCCGGGGCACTTCCGGGACGAGATGGACTATCTGCGACACCTCACCTGGGAGGGGGCCAGAGAGATCTATCCCGGATCGGATGACGGCATCGACCACACCGCCCGTATTCGTCTGGAGCACGAGTTGGGGATCATCGAGAGACTCGAGTTCCCCGGGTACTTCCTGGTGGTCAAGGACCTGGTCGATTTCTCCCGGGAACAGGGCATCTACTGCCAGATCCGCGGTTCGGGGGCCGATTCCGCCGTTTGCCACTGCATCGGTCTCACCAGGGTCGATCCGATCCGGCTCCATCTGCCCTTCGAGCGTTTTCTCTCCGAGGAGCGTGGCAAGCCACCGGACATCGATGTCGACTTCGAGGCGGACCGTCGTGAGGAGGTGATCCAGTACTGCTATCGGAGATACGGGAGAGAGCGGGCCGCGATGGTGGCCAACGTCATCACCTATCGGGCGAAGTCCGTCCTGCGGGACGTTGCCAAGACATTCGGGTTCACCCAGGCACAGGTGGACGGGCTCTCCAAATTCGTCGACACCCGGGACCCCGGCCAACTGCGTGACATGGACACCGCGCTCCCGGAGGGGATGACCGCCGAGATGATCTATGACATCTGCTGGCGGCTCGACGGGTTTCCCCGTCATCTCGGCATCCACTCCGGGGGCATGGTCATCGCCGATCGGCCCTTGTGGCAGGTGGTCCCCTTGGAGTGGGGGAGGATGGAGGGGCGAACGGTCATCCAATGGGACAAGGACGACTCCGCTGCGGTCGGCATCGTCAAGTTCGATCTCCTCGGTCTGGGGATGCTCAACGCCTTGCATCTGGCCACCGACCTGATCGAAGACACCCATGGCGTGGAGATCGATCTTGCCCGCATCCCCCAGGAGCCGGCGCTGTACGAATCGATGACCCGCGCCGACACGGTGGGCCTGTTCCAGATCGAGTCACGGGCCCAGATGGCCACCTTGCCCAAGATGAAGCCGAAGACCTTCTACGACCTGGCAGTCGAGGTTGCCTTGATCCGACCCGGCCCGATCCAGGGACAGTCGGTTCACCCATATCTCAGACGACGAAACGGTGAGGAGCCGATCAGGTACCCCCATCCGTCGACCGAGCCGGTCCTGAAGAAGACACTCGGCGTCCCCATCTTCCAAGAACAACTAATGGAGCTGGCCCGGATCTGTGCCGGGTTCGATGGCTCACAGGCCGATCGTCTCCGTCAGGCAATGACCCACAAGCGCTCGAGCGAGGCAATGGGGCGACTGCGTGAGGAGGTCTACGCCGGGATGGCGTCCAATGGCATCGTCGATGCTGCCGCCGACGAGATATGGGAGAAGTTGCAGGGGTTCGCCAGCTTTGGCTTTCCAGAGAGCCATTCGGTCAGCTTCGCATACATCGTCTACATGTCGGCATGGCTTCGCTTCCACTATCCGGCGGAGTACCTGGCCGGTCTGCTCAATGCACAGCCGATGGGGTTCTACAGCCCGAACTCCCTGGCCCAGGATGCGCAGCGACACGGTGTCGTTGTGCTCCGACCCGATGTGAACGTCTCCTGGCACGACTGCACCGTCGAGCCCATCGACGCAGACCCCGACGACATCGTCACGTACCTGGGCCAGGGCTGGCGTCGGGGGCGGGGCCACGTCGATGACCCGATTCGCCCGGCTGTGGGGGTGCGCATGGGGCTTCGCTATGTGCGCAATCTCGGGGAGGGAGAAGTCACCCGGGTCGAGGCTGCCCGAATACTGGGCGGGGCCTTCACCTCACCCGAAGACCTCGCCTTTCGCACCGGCCTGGACGTCGACTCGTTGGAGGGTCTGGCAGCGTCGGGTGCGCTGGAGTCGATCGGCCTCGGGCGTCGGGAGGGGATGTGGGCCGCAGGGGCACTGGCAGAGATCGATCCGGAGCGGTTGGCGTTGTCGCCCGGAGTCGACGCCCCGGCGCTACCCGGCATGAGCGAGGAGGAGGGTCATCGCGCCGATCTCTGGGCCACCGGTGTCTCCGACCGTCATCCGATGAGCTTTGTCAGAGATCAGATGGTGGGTTGCCTGACCGCTGCAGAGGCTCTCGAGATCGGGCGCAGCAAGGTCCGGGTAAAGGTGGCTGGTGTGATCACCCATCGGCAGCGACCCGGCACCGCCAAGGGCGTGTACTTCCTGAACCTCGAGGACGAGACGGGTCTCTTGAACATCGTGGTGCTCCCCGACGTCTGGGCGAAGCACCGTCATGTCGTTCGAAAGAGCCCTGCCCTGGTGATCCATGGCCGTCTCGAGTTCTATGACGGGGTCACCAACATCGTTGCCCGGGACTTCGAGCCCATCGGAGTTCAGACCGTCCAGTCACGTGACTTCCGCTAGTGAACAGTCTTGGAGGAGGCACCACCCGACGTCGCTCAGCCGCAGCCGAATATCTGCCACCCCGCCCCGTTGTAGACCTCCCAGGCCGCGGCGGCGGTGGAGGCCTCGGGATCGGTGGCGTCCGCTCCCCGGAAGCCTGCGTTGGCAGCGCGTTCGCCCCAGTACTTGGGGAGGTGGTTGAAGAGCCCGACGCCCCCGGTGCGAAGATCGGTCGCGTTGGGGTCGAACCGCGACTCACACCAGGCGATCCGGACTGCCTTGTTCACGTCTGTGGGCTCGAAATAGAGGCTCACCAGGGCCCGGACCTCGACTTCCGACAGCCAGCCGGACGTCGGTGTGGCCACGGTCCCTGCCGACCTGCCCTCATCTCCGGCGTCGTCGGCAGACGTCTCCTGCTCGTCGGCGGCCGTGTCGCCGGTCGGCTCGATGGCGGACGCCCGGAGCACGGCGGCATTCCCGTCACTTCCGAGGAGGGCGAAGGTCAGCCCGGCGTAGTTGCCCGCCGTGTGACCGAGCGAGGCAGCAGCGGCCTCGGCCTTGATCTCTTCGCTGCTCGCATCGGGTGTGCCGAACGCGGCAAAGCCGGCGATTGCCAGCACGGCAACGGCGGCCCATCCAGCGACGAATGAGAGACGTCTAGAACGCATTTAGAAAGTGACTCCATGTGGGACGCAGGCCCACACCCAGGGTTCCCAACCCTACCGAACTGTGGAAAACAATGCACGATCGGCCAACAGACCGTCTCGTGTCCCCCTCTCAGCGCTTGCCGAGGGCCCGGGCCATGCGGTCCACGCACTCGGAGATCACCTCTTCGAGCGTGGCGAAATTGAAACGGACGAATCGTGAGGCATCGGTGCCGAACGGCGCGCCGGGGCTCACAGCCACCCCCGCCTCGTCGAGGAGGAAGCGGGCCGGGTCGGCGAGCCCATACGAGCCCATGTCGAGCCAGGCCAGATACGTGCCGGCCGGCCTGGACAGCTGGATCGAGGGCAGTCGCTCCCCGATCAACGACACGAGTAGATCTCGATTGGCCTCGAGCCGCCGGAGCACCTCGTCGAACCACTCGACGCCGTTGGAGTATGCGGCCGTGCTGGCGAACAGCCCGAAAGTCCCGACGCCGACCTTCTCGGGGGTGAAGTACTCCGACCACCGTGCCCTGTCGGGCTCTGCCGTGAGGACAACCTGGGCACATTTGAGCCCGGGCAGGTTCCAGGCCTTGGAGGCGGAGTTCACCGCGACGACGCCTTCGTAGCCCAGGGTGGCCGCCGGGATGTGAGTCTCCCCCGAGTAGGTGATCGGGGCATGGATCTCGTCGACTATGAGACGGGCATCGTGTCGGGCGACGACATCCGCCACCTCCTCCAGCTCCTCCAGCTCGAAGACTCGGCCCGTCGGGTTCCAGGGGTTGCACAGGACCAAGGACCCGGCACCTTCGTCGAGGGCCCGGTCGATTGCGGCGAGGTCGAGCCGGTAGACCCCGGAGCCGTCGCGCACACTCATCACTTCGACGATGTCACGACCCGCTCTCTCCACCATCCCATAGAAGGGGTAGTAGACCGGTGAGTGGATGACGACGGGTGAATCGGGACGTGTCAGGTGGGATATGGCGCGTCGGATACCTTCGATGACGTCGGGAGCGGGGAACACCCAAGATGGATCGACCTCCCAGCCGAAACGTTCGGCCCAGAACCCGGTGGCGGCCGATGCGGTCTCGTGCTCGGCCTGAGGGTAGGGATAGGCGGTGAGGCCGCGGTCGACTGCGTCGTGGAGTGCCGACGTGATCGCAGGGGCCAGCCCGAAGTCCATCTCGGCCACCCATGCCGCCAGCACGTCGGGCCCGTACTGGCTCCACTTCAGCCCGCCATCCTCCCGGAGTGCCTCCAGGTCGCGGCTCATCGCGTGGCCTCGATGCTCTCGACTGCCCATTCCCATTCCGGTTTGGACGGATCGAGGAGGGAGAAGTGGTCGCAGCCGGTGTGATGATGCTCGACGTCGTGGCGGTCGGAGAAGACGATCGACCGCTCCACGGGCACGATCTGGTCGGCATCGCCATGACCGATGACCGTGGGGACCCCACCCGGTGTGACCCGCGCCGGTGCGCCTGCGTCGAGGAGTTTCCGACACTCGGCCGCTCCGACGTCGTCGTTGCCGACCGCAGCTTCGAGATCGAGCAACGGGGCCAGAGCCACGTGCAGTGAGACCTGGGTCGACGACCTCGACGCGGCCCACATCATCAACTGCGACCCTGCCGAGTGGCTGACGATGATGACTCGACCGGCTCCCGGGTGGAGCTGAGGCACGAAGTCGAGTGCGGTCAGCGCATCATGAGGCGATCCCGGCCACCCACCCCCGTCTCCCAGCCTTCGATATTCCAGGTTCCAGGTCGTGAACCCCCTCACCGCCAGGTCGACTGCGAGGGACTCTGTCGTGTCACGTTGGAACTCGTGACGCCACAGGCCACCGTGGGCGAGGATCACGAGGTCTTCGCCCCGGCCCCGCACATCACCGACATTGTCGGGATGGGGCCCATATCCAACCGTGTCGAAGGGCATCGCCGCCGTGTTGGCCAGATGCCGGATGGCTGCCCGGTATCCGCCGAGCCCTCGACCGTAGATGGTCCGCACACAAGCATCCGACAAGACGGAGACGGCGCGCCAGTCCTCCCGCTGCCTGATGTTGGAGATGTGGACTTCGACCACTGGTGTGGGGACACCGCTGATCGCATCGGCGATGGCCCGGGA
>JBAPYG010000035.1:0-1650 GCA_049284615.1 Acidimicrobiia bacterium | reverse complement strand
AAGCTCGAAGAGGCCACCAACGGGACGATCGAGATCAGGGACTCCCACACAAATGAGATGGTCAGGGTCACGGACATCACTTCGAAGACCGATCAGAAGGACTTCCGCAAGAACGTCCAGATGATCTTCCAGGACCCCTACGAGTCGATGAACCCCCGTCGCACGATCTTCGACATCGTTGCCGAGCCACTCACCGTGCAGAACCTGGGCACGACCGAGGAGCGGGAGGAGCGTGTCGTCGACTTGCTCCGTCTCGTCGGGCTCACTCCGCCGGAGCCATTTCTCTTCCGCTATCCCCATGAGCTGTCGGGTGGTCAGCGTCAGCGGATCGCGATCGCCCGCGCCCTGGTCATGGACCCGACATTCGTCGTGGCCGACGAGCCGACGTCCATGCTCGACGTGTCCATCCGCATCTCGATCATGCGTCTCATGCTTGAGCTGGCCGAGAAGCTGGGGGTCACCTATCTGTACATCACCCACGATCTCGCCGTGGCCCGGTACATGTGTGACAAGATCGCCGTCATGTATCTCGGCAAGATCGTCGAGATGGGCCCCACCGAGCAATTGCTCACCAACCCGATGCACCCCTATACCCGCGCCCTGCTCTCGGCCGTCCCGGTGCCCGACCCCTCATATCAGCGTCCCCCCGTGGAGATCGAGGGAGGCGTGGCCCGTGCCATCAACCCACCGGCGCAGTGTCGCTTCATCGCCCGTTGCCCCTTCGCCACCGATGTCTGCGCCACCGAGCACCCCCCGCTGGACGACCGGGGCGATGAACACCTGGTGGCGTGTTTCCTGGTCGACGATGAGGGACGCTGGACAGGCCCACCGCGGGCCAAGCTCGACTTGAGGTCGTAGCGGGGCGTTTGCCCAAATCCTTGCCATTTCGACGCTCGGGTCGTTTCATCTGTCCCATGGGCACGTCGGTCCGCCGGGCCACCATCCTGTTGGCAATGGGTCTGGCGGCCGCATGCGCCCCCGTGTCCGCCGGTCCCGAGCTCCCCCGACCCGCCCAAAGCGTCGCAGTGGCTCCCTCGACCACCGTTCCCGCGCCCACGACGACCACCACCCTCGATCCGATCGCGGTCATGACACGCCAGTGCCCGACCGCGGTTTGCCTCGTGTATCGCATCTCACCCGAGGCGAGGTGGTCGGACGGGTCCCCGGTGGCGGCGGCCGATTTCGCCGCGACGGTGGCGGCACACCAGAGCCCACTGGCGACCGAGCCAGGCCCCGGATACGACCTGATATCGGCGGTGGACATACTCGACGACCGAATCGTGCGTGTCGCCCTCCGCGAGGAGTACGGGGCCTGGCAAGACCTCTTCTCCCGACTGATCCCGGCGCACGCCGAGTCGCTCGATGTCTCAGAGATGCCGTCCACGGGAGCCTTCACGGTGGAGGACTGGGCACCCGGTGACCGGATAGTGGTCACTCGGGAGCCTGACTGGTGGTCCGATTCAGACCCGGTCTCGGGTGATGGGCTGGGATCGGTGAACCGGATCGAGTTCGTGTTCCTGCCCGACCCCGAGGAGATGGTCGACGCTCTCGCCGAGGGCTCCGTCGACGTGATCGTCGCCCGACCCGACCAGGAGATGGTCTCGAGGATCAACGACACGGCGGGGCTGCAGCTCGCACTCTCTCCGGGGC
>JBAPYG010000034.1:0-2021 GCA_049284615.1 Acidimicrobiia bacterium | reverse complement strand
GTCGATCGACTTGCGGTATCCCTTGAAGAGGGGCATCTCCCAGAAGCTCTCGCCCGCCCGGCCGGCGGCGGCGAGCACGTCACGAGCGACTTCAGATGACGAGCCGAAGACTGCGGCCACCTGCTTGCCCAAGGCAACTGCGGCGGCGCCGGTGAGGGTGGCGACGTCGATCGTCAGGTCCGGCTCATAGCGCTTGGCGAGGCCGAGCCCGTCGGCGAGGATGAGGCGGCCCTCCGCGTCTGTGTTCAACACCTCGATGGTGGGGCCGTCGAGCGGGCGCAGCACGTCGCCGGGACGGGTGGCGTCGCCGCCAACAACGTTGTCGGTCAAGGGGGCGATCGCCGTGACGGCGACCGGCAGGCCGAGTCTGGCGATCCCGATGGTCGCAGCTGCCACGGCGGCGGCTCCGGACATGTCGTCTTTCATCTCTTCCATCGACGCCGCTGGTTTCAGCGATAGACCTCCGCTGTCGAACGTGATGCCTTTGCCCACGAGAGCCAGGTGCCCCCGGGCGTCGTCCGGCCGGTGACGAAGGATGGCGACGCGAGGATCACGGTCCGAGCCGGCGGCCACGCCGAGGACGCCACCCAGGCCCTCCCTCTCGATCCGCGCCCGATCCCAGACTTCGGTGTCCAGTCCCGCATCGGTCGCCGCGGCCACGATCAGCTCGGCGAACGTCTCCGGCGAGAGGTCGTTGGCCGGTGTGTTCACCCAGTCACGCGCCTGAATCGTGGCTGCGCACATGGCTGATGCGGTGCTCAACTCCGCCTCGTCGGCGTCGACGACGTCGACGGAGTCGGGCGTTTGGTCCTCCCCCCCGGTCTTGTAGGCCCGATACTGGTATGAGCCGAGAATGCTCCCCTCCACCACGGCGCGCGTCGCACCGTCGATGTCGGCCCGGGCCAGGAGACTGACGGCAGTGTGGGTCTTGACCTGACGCACGGCATCGCCCGATGCCGTCTTCAGCGTGTCGAACGATGCCTCGCTCCCCAGCCCTACCAGGAGAAGGGCCGCCGCCTCCGGATGAGGAAGCGTCAGCGTCTGGCCCGCCTTGCCTTCGAATCCAACGGCTGTCAACAGGTCACCGTCGACCGTGTCGAGGGCAGTCCCGGAGCCGGGGAGAGCCTCGAGGCCCTCCAGGACACCCGCGATCAGCGTTGCCCCGTCGAGATCACTCCCGTCAACGGCTGCTCTGGCTTCCATCACCTCTCCTATCCAATCTGGAACGGTCCGAGCCCGGCTATGAGTGCCCGGCCCACGAAGACGGCGCCAAGAGTGGTCAGCAGCGCCAGATACGACAAACCGGTCGCCGCCATCACTCCGCTGTAGGCCGGATACCTGAGTGCGGCGACCACCGCCACCATGAGGACCACGGACGTCACGAGAAGGACCCAGAAGCCCAGGGCGCCGCCCTGCACCCCGATTCCCAGCCACACCTGCAAGCCGGCCTCGGCGACGAGACCGACGACGGCTCCAATGGCGAGATCTCGCAGGACCCGGCGCGGGAGGCTGGGGTCGATGAGATACCAGTGGCCGAGCATCATCTCACCGGTGACACCGCCCAGGGCCAGCGTCGCGGTGATCGTTGGGATCCACCCACCCTCGAGAGAGGCCTCCACCAAGAAGCCGCACCCGCCCAGGGCGAGCAGGAGCGCGGCAACGGGACGGTTCCGGGCCAGCACCATGCCCGCCACAGCGAGGACGAGCCCGGCTCGTGCCCACCACGAACCCGCCGACAGTGCGCCGGGGAGACCGATGAGGGCTGCCGTCCCGGCTGTCAGCCATGTGAACCCGGGCCCGACGATGCGAAGCATCGAGATGACCCCGGCGACGATGGAGAGGCCGGCGGCCCAGGCCAGGAGGATGAGGCGAGGGTCAGCGAGCGACTGGAGGTCGGGGGGCACGGTTCGGCATCATAAGACCGCGATGCCGCCCCTCAGGAGTCTTCGAACTCGAAGACGAGGGCCGACTCCCGCTCCCCCATGACCGTGATCGGGTCTCCTGTGGTGAGTGAGATCAGG
>JBAPYG010000033.1:0-8058 GCA_049284615.1 Acidimicrobiia bacterium | reverse complement strand
GTCTCTACCTCGCCTTCGTGACGCTGGGCCTGGTGTTCGTCGGCGAGTATGTGTTCCGAAATTGGACCTCTTTGACCGGTGGATCGCAGACAGGGAGAACCTTCCCTCCCCTCGAGTTCAACCTCTGGAAGGGCGAAGATCCCCTCGTCGACTTCAGCACCGACGGCTCCTGGTTCGGCATCGAACTGAGCTCCGACGCCAAGACGTTCTACTTCCTCGTGGTCATGGCCATCGTCTTCGTCCTCCTGGCCAAGAACCTGCAACGCACCCGGGTGGGGCGCGCCTTCCAGTCGATACGCGACCGGGACATCGCCGCGGAGATCATGGGTGTCGACGAGTCCCGGAACAAGCTCACGGCTTTCGGGATCTCCTCGTTCTATGCCGGCGTCGCCGGAGCCTTGCTGGCATCGTTCGTCGGAAGGATGATCCCCGAGCAATGGAACCTGTTCCTCTCAGTCGAGGTCATCGCCATCGTCCTCATCGGCGGTGCCGGAGTGGTGACCGGCACGATCCTGGGCTCGATATTCGTCATCGTGTTGCCCCGTGTGGTCGAGGACGCCACCAATGGGTTGGCCGGGGTGGTCCAGGACGGCTCAGGGCCGCTGGCTTGGCTGGGCGACCTCTTCATCTCCACTGGCGCAGGAGACTTCGGGTTCGTCAACACACAGGCTGGCGTGGCGCCTGGGCTGTCGATCGCACAGTTCAATCAGGTCCTCTATGGGCTACTGATCATCATCTTCCTGATCTTCGAACCGCTCGGTTTGTACGGGATATGGCTCCGGATACGCAATTATTGGAAGGGTTGGCCGTTCACATACTGAGCGGCCTGCATGGAGAACGGGTGTCCCGTCTCCATATGACAGAGGAGGAAGGAAACAGATGAAAGCCAAATCCAAGTGGTTGGCGATCTTCCTGGTGCTCGGACTCGTCCTCGCCGCCTGTGGCGGCGATGACGGCGGGTCCGATGAAACGACGACCACCGAGGGGTCGACGGACACCACCGAGGACATGACCACCACGACAGAAGCCGACGTGACCAGCACCACGGGAGCCGGGGAGATGGACATTGCCACCGATGTGGGTGTCGATCTCGAGGCCGGAACCATCACGATCGGTCTGCTGTCTGACCTGTCGGGAGTGTTCAGCTCCCTCGTCCAGGTCATCGTGACGGGTCAAGAGGTCTACTGGGAACAGGTGAATGCCAACGGTGGCATCGGTGGTCTCCAGGTCGAGCTCATGCCTCTCGACACGGTTTACGACATCCCGACCACGGTGCAGAGATATGAGGAGCTGCGGGACGAAGTCGTGGCCATCGGCCACTCGACCGGTTCGCCGCACACCGTTGCCGTCAACGAGGCGTTGCAGGAAGACGGGATGCTCGCCATCCCTCTCACCTGGTACTCCGGTTGGTCCGACGATGCGATCAACTCGAACCTCGTTCACCATGGTGTTCCCTATTGCCTCGAGGCGATGAACATCTTCGGTTACCTGACCGACATGATGGGTGATGGTCTCACCACCGTCGCCATAGCGTCGAACCCTGGTGACTACGGGCTGGACTCGTTCAACGGCGCCAAGATGGCCGCCGATGCCCTTGGTCTCGAGGTCGTCTACGAGGCCCCGGGCGCGATCAACGCCGCCGATGAGGCGACGTTGACCGAGGTGGCCAATGGAATCGCGGGGTCTGGTGCAGACTTCGCATTCGTGACCACGTCGCCGGGAGCGTTCAGCTCGATCTTCGGCCAGGCCCTAGCCCAGGGTTACCAGGGCGTGTGGTCCGGAGCCGGCCCGAGCTACAACCCGGCGTTCATCGCCCCCGACTCGCCCATCAAGGACGCAATCGCCGCATCGACCTACTGGTCGTCGTACTACGGCCTTTGGGGCATGGATACCCCAGGCATCGACGAGGCGACCCAGCTGCTGACGGACAGTGGTCGGGTCGAGCAGCCGATCTCGGCCTACTTCGAGGGTTTCGTTGAAGCCCAGATCATGCACGCTGCGTTGCAGCAGGCCTATGACAACGGCGACATGACGCGAGCGGGTGTGCTCGCCGCGGCCAAGTCGCTGGAAGAGGTCGACTTCAACGGTCTCGCCCCCAGCGAGACATACGTGGGCTCGAACAACGAGCAGGTGCAACGTGCGTCCGCCGCCATCTGGCGGCCGGACCCCGAGGCCCTTGCATCCGGTGAGAGTGCCGGTGAGGAAGTCCTCGAGGTGGACTACACCGCGAGCGTCACCGAGTCCTTCGAGTTCAACGAGGCTTGCTACTCGTTGGAAGGCTGAACCCATGAACGTGTGGGGTGGCGTACGCCACCCCACACCGTTCTGTGAGGATTCGGGCGAGTCGCCCGAAGTCTCACAGAACGCCACGAGAGTGAGACACACATGCTGAAGGTCGAGAACCTGGAGGTCGTGTACAACGACGTCGTCCTGGTTCTCCGCGGCACGTCCATCGAGGTGGGCGACGACCAGATCGTCGCCCTGCTGGGTGCGAATGGTGCCGGCAAGACCACCACTCTCCGGGCCATCACCGGCCTGCTCGAGGTCCACGATGGTGACATCACCAAGGGTGAGATCAACTTCGATGGCCACAACGTCACCCACATGGATCCCTCGAAGCGGGTCCAGCTCGGCATCTCCCAGGTGATGGAGGGGCGAAGGATCTTCGCCGAGCTCGATGTCGAGGAGAATCTGCGGGCCGGCGCCTACGTCAACAAGAACGGCAAGGCCGTCAAGGAGGCGCACGATCGGGTGATGACCTTGTTCCCACGGCTCGCCGAGCGTCGCACGGCCACTGCGGGGTATCTGTCGGGTGGCGAGCAACAGATGCTGGCGATCGGTCGTGCCCTGATGCAAGACCCGAAACTCCTCATCCTGGATGAGCCGTCACTGGGTCTGGCGCCTCTGCTGGTCCAGGAGGTGCGCGACATCATCGTCGAGATCAACAAACAGGGCACCGCCGTGCTGCTCATCGAGCAGAATGCCTCCATGGCCCTCTCCATCGCCCATCAGGGTTACATCATGGAAACCGGGAAGATGGTGATGGATGGCGACCCCCAGAAGCTGCTGAAGGACGAGGACGTCAAGGAGTTCTACCTCGGGCTCCACGCCACCGGCGAGAAGAAGTCCTTCCGAGACGTCAAGCACTACAAAAGACGCAAGAGGTGGCTCTCATGAACCGTTCTGTGAGTGTCTTCTTGCACCCCCTGGTAGAAAACCCTCACAGAACGGCTGAGAGGGCCCTGTCGACATGAGTGGCCAGCTGCTGCAGCGTCGCACCGACCGTTACGGGCCGGAGGAGTACGACCATCTCCTCGAGGTGAGAGACATCCACCTGTCGTTCAAGGGCGTGAAGGCGATCGACGGCGTGTCCTTCCATGTCGACGACGGCGAGCTTTTCGCCATCATCGGGCCGAACGGCGCCGGGAAGACTTCGCTGTTCAACTCGATCAACCAGGTGTACCACCCCCAGTCGGGCGACGTTCTCTGGAAGGGGGAGTCACTGATGGGGATGAAGCCGAACCTAACCGCCGAGCGCGGGCTAGCGCGCACCTTCCAGAACATCGCCCTCTACCCGCACATGACCGTTCTCGAGAACATCCTCACCGGTCGTCACGTCCGCATGAAGACGGGTTGGCTGGCGGGGTCGTTCTGGGTCGGTAAGGCGAAGAGGGAAGAGATCGCCAACCGTGAGATCGTCGAGGGGATCATCGACTTCCTGGAGATCGAGCAGTGGCGGAAGTACCCCGTCGGCCTTCTCCCATATGGGATCCAGAAACGCGTCGAGCTTGGTCGTGCCCTGGCCATGGATCCCGAGCTGTTGATGCTCGACGAGCCGGTGGCGGGCATGAACCTGGAGGAGACCGAGGACATGGCCCGATTCATCCTCGACGTCCAGGATGAGCTAGGGATCGCCCTGATCCTCGTCGAGCACGACATGGGTTTGGTCATGGACATCGCCGATCGGGTCCTGGTCGTCGACTTCGGCGAGCCGATCGCCATCGGCCCGCCTCACGAGATCCAGGCGAACCCCAACGTCATCAACGCCTACCTGGGCGAGGAGATCAAAGCCGACTGAGCGCCATCGGTGGTACGAGCGTTGCTATAGCAGGAGGTGGCGGATTCCGAGACCTGGTGCTACCACAAGGCTCGTCGACCGGACGTCGGAGGTTGGACCAAGTCGCCTGATTCAGGACGAGCGGTCGCCGAGCAGCTTCCATGCCCCGGGGAGAAGCAGACCGGCGGCGGCGGCCTTGATCAGATCGCCTAGGAGGAAGGGGACCACTCCCTTCTCCACCGCTTCGCTCAGACCCCATCCGGTTGCGATCATGAGCCCGGCAACGCCAAACAGATAGATCACGGCTGACCCGAGGACGAATGCGGTGAACATGGTGGCGAAGGTGCGGTCCTGACGGTGCTCGGCCATCCAGCCGACCAGGCCGGCGGCGAAGACGAAGCCGATGATGTAGCCGCCCGTGGCCCCGGTGATCACCTCCATGCCGCTGGAGCCGTCTGTGAAGACCGGTGCGCCCAGCGCCCCGGCGGCGATGTAGAGCAGCTGTCCGGCGGCGCCGAGCTTCCAACCCAGAGCCGCTCCGGTCAGCAGCACCGCGAACGTCTGGCCGCTGATGGGGACCGGAGTGAACGGGAGTTGGATGTACCACTGTGCCGCGAGGGCGGTCAGTGCCGCGGCCGTCACGACCAGGAGTACCGAGACCACACCAGACCGGGGGAATGCTCTTTGCGTGATCACAGTCGACGTCGTCATCTTTAACTCCTCGAAACCGATGGACGATGAGAATACGTCTAAGACCCGAATTGCCAGGTCACCGTTACTCTCGCCGCTGATGGAAGTCGATACAACAAAGAAATCCAATGCTTCCTGGCCCCTCTACCTGATCGGGGCCCTCTTTTTCGTTGGCTTGATGAGTGTCATCGCCTGGAACCTGGAGCTGCCCTACCTCGCCTACTCCGCGGGACCGGTCTCCGATGCGTCCGACAGCATCGTCACCGAGGACGTCACCACATACCCACCCGACGGCGAGCTGCTGATGCTCACGGTCGTGAGCCAGGACGTCAATGTGTTCGAAGCTCTGATAGCCGGTCTCGACCCGAGGATCGATCTGGTGAAGAAGCAGGCGGTGAGAAGGGCCGGTGAGACCGACGAGGAGTATCGGAACCGGGTACTCCAGCAGATGGACGACTCCAATTACCGGGCGATAGCAGTTGCCCTGCAGCACCTCGGGTACGAGATGGTGCCCACCGAGGTCGTCATCAACGAGATCATGGAGGGCGTGCCGGCCAACGATGTCCTCGAGCTGGGTGACACGATCCGACGCGTCAACGGCAGGGCGATCGCCACCCTCGACGACTTCGCCCCTGCCCTGGAGGGCTATGGCGTCGGTGATCTCGTCGACATCGAGGTCGATCGTGGCGGCTCCACGTTTGAGCTCCAGGTCGAGCTCGCAGAACGGGACGACGATTCGGGTGAGCCCATGATCGGGATCATCCTCGGCGTGCTGACGGAGTCACCGTTCCCGCTGTCCATCGAGGCGGGCGACATCGGTGGCCCCTCCGCCGGGATGATGCACACCATCGCGATCATCGACACTCTCACCGAGGGTGAGCTGACGCACGGTCGTGTCATCGCCGGGACCGGCACTATCCAGCCAGACGGCACCGTGGGGAACATCGGGGCCATTCGGCAGAAGGTCGTGGGTGCCGAGGCCGCCGGGGCCGAGGTCATCCTCGTTCCGCAGGGGAACTACGAGACGGCGCTCACCGCCGAACGCGATCACATCGAGATCGTCCCGGTCGCCACCCTGGATGACGCCATTTCCTACCTGGAAAGTCTCGACGCCGCCTAGCGATAATCGCGAAACAGGGACGGTCGGTCGGTATCTTCTATGACCAATGGCTTCAAACGTCACACCCGACTCGTTGCGCCAGAGCCGGTTCCGAACTGCTTTTCGGGGTTTCGACCCCTCTGAGGTCCAGGCCGTCCTCGAAGCGGCCGCCGCCAAACTCGAGGCCCTCGACGCCGAGCGCCGCAAGCTGCAGAACAAGCTGGCGGAGGAGCCAGCCGCGCCCGAGATGGCTGCGGAGTTCGAGCGTGTCGGGAGCGAGGTCACCGCGATCCTCCAGTCCGCACGCGAGGCCGCCGAGTCGATGCGGGAGCGAGCCAGCCTCGATGCCACCCGTTGGCGAACGGAGGCCACCGAGGAGTCGGAGACCATACGAAGGGAAGCCGCTGCCGATGCCGAGAGTCTTCGTAGGGACGCCTGGGTCACCGGCTCCGAGCTCCTGGAACAGACCTCGACCAAGGCCGAGAGCATGCGGGCGACCGCGGAGCGAGATGTTCTCACGATCATGGGCGAGGCCGAGCGCGAGGCTCATCGACTGACATCGGGGGCGAGACGCGAAGCCGAAGACGTGGTTCGCAACGCGACGATGGAAGCCGAGAAGATCACGAGCGATGCCACCACACGTCGCGATGAGATCATCGACGCCGCCAATCGGCAGTCGGCTGCGGCGCAGGAGCGGACCCGTGCCCTCGAGCAGAGACGCGACGAGCTCCTCGACGAGCTGGAGAACGTGCGTTCTACGCTCACCCGTCTCGAGGGGTCGCTGGAGGAGCGTCGCGAAGCCCTGGATCTGACGTCGGCGGAGCCGTCCAGTGTCCGGGTGGTTCATCCCCCGGCGGACGCCAAGGAGAACTGGGAGCTGGGGGAGACGGTGCGGGTGGTCCCCCAGGGTGAGAGCCCGGTGCACATGGAGGGCGACTCATCCGAGATGTCCGCCGAGTCACCTGCGGTAGAGCCGGCGCCTCGAGAGCCCGATCCGGCCCCGAGCCCGGAGCCCGAACCTGTCACAGAGCCGGAGCCAGGCACAGATCACGCACCCGAGCCCCAAACGGCTGCCGAAGCCGAAGAGCCCGCCATATCGGAGCCCCCTGTGGAGCCGGCCCCGTCTCCACAGCAGGAGGAGGGTGACGACGTGGGTGCGTTGTTTGCCTCGTTGCGTGGCACCGATCACGAAGAGCGGGGCGAGCAGCAAGAGACGACAGATGAGGGCGCGGCCGATGCAGGACGGTTGGAGCCAGACGGCATCGACTGGATCGAGGTCCGCGAGGAGCGTCTCCTCCCGGTGACCAACCGGGCTCTACGCGGGGTGAAGAAGGCGATGACCGAGGTGCAGAATGTGGCACTCGACAGCCTGAGGACCGACGAAGATTGGCGACCCGATGAGAAGTCGATCGCCGAGTCGGTTCATGCCGAGTTGGTGGCCGTGTGGTCGGAGAGCTTCGCCGCCGGGCACTCCGTCGCCGAGCAGATGACCGGCGCCAAGCTGAAACGACCGCCTACTCCCTCTTCCAAGGCAGACAGAGACTTCGCTTCGGCCCTGGTGACCGCAATCAGCGGCGTGCTCGACAAGGCCGGTGAGGGGCCGAGGGAGCGCCAATCGGCGGCGTCCCGGGTTTTTCGGGTGTGGCGCAGCGACGAGGCCGAGCGAAGGATCCGTGACATCGCCCTCCAGGGGTACGAGTCGGGGATCGAGAAGTCGCGCAGGGTCGACACTCCCGCCTGACGACTTAGCCCTTTTTTTCGCGTCTTCGCGCAACCACCACTGACACGCGTAGGTTCGACTATGGCTCGTTCGGACAAGATGGTGGAAGTGGCCCGTCTTGTCAGGGATGTCGGACGAGATGGGGCAAACAGGAGGCGGCAATGGAAGGGCTCAACTCTAAGTTCTTCCCGACGCGCGTGGACGATCTGTCTCGCCTTTTCCGCCGACGGGGGAGATCGGCCGAAGGCCAGTCGACCTCGAATATTGGGAGGAATTCCATGGCACGAGGACGTCATATCCGCAGGTCACAGAGTCGACGGCGGATAGGTATATCGACCGGTGCCCTGGCGGCCGGTCTGGTGGCAGCAGCGCTGTTCGCGGGCACGGCCTTTGCCAGCCACGACGGCTCCAGCACTGTTGTCGACTTGACCTCGTTGGATGCGACCGAGACGTTCGGAGACGGTGTGAAAGTCGTCCAGACGAGCTTCGACG
>JBAPYG010000032.1:0-15600 GCA_049284615.1 Acidimicrobiia bacterium | reverse complement strand
AGATCCGACGCTCGACGAGCGGTCGGATCCAGTGCGGGATCGGACCGGGCGCCTGCAGCCACGTCGAGATGCAGCGGCGGGCATCGACGCCGTCGTCGGTTATCGCCGTCGTGGGGCAAGCAGGGATGCAGGCGACGCAAGTGCCACAGGTCCGGCGCATCATCGGGGTTGCTTCAAGCTCGAGGTCGGTGACCACCGAGCCGAACAGCTGCCACGGCCCATGTCCCGGGGAGAGGACCATGGTCGAGCGCCCCATCCACCCCAGACCGGCTCGTATGGCGGCGGCGCGGTCGACGAAGCGAGTGTCATCCACCAACAGATCGGCCCGCCGCCCGACCCGCTCCACCTCGGAGACCACGGCGCGTGCCGCCCCACGGACCCGTTCGTAGTGGTCATCGGTGGCGAATCGGCCAATCGTCGGGCCGACCCGTGATGGGGGAGCCGCCGAGTCGGCGTAGCTACAGCCAAGGACCACGAGGCTCCGAGCCCAGGGAAAGGTCTTGCGCACGTCGGTGGACACGATCGGCTCGTCGTAGGTGAAGTGCAGGGGCCCGGCCATACCCCTGGCCTTGCGCCGCTGCAACGTAGTCAGCGCCTCGGAGAAGGGCTCGGCGGACGTGATACCGACCGTGTCGGCGCCGGCGCGGGCCGCCACCAGCCGGATCGAGCTCGAGTCGAGCGTTGACACACCCCGATTCTGCCACGCTCATCATGACGCCGATTACCGCATCTCCTCGTGCCCGCCATACAATCCGTGACATCACGCACGCCCGTCAACCCCTCATGGTGCTCCGCTCCTGATCGAGCGGATTTGAGAGGGCCGCACCCTTGGGTGCGGGGGCCAGACCCAGCGGGCGGAGGAAACAACCAGAAAGGAGCAGTTGTGGCTGAAGTCACAATGAAACAGCTCTTGGAGGCCGGCGTCCATTTCGGTCATCAGACCCGACGTTGGGACCCCAAGATGCGCCCGTACATCTACGGGGAGCGGAACGGGATCCATATCGTCGACCTCCGGCAGACGGTGACCCAGGTCGCCGATGCGATCGAGTTCGTCAAGCAGATCGCCATCAACGGCGGCTCGGTCCTGTTCGTCGGGACCAAGAAGCAGGCCCAGGGTGCGGTGGAGGACGCCGCCAAGCGGTCGGGGCAGCCCTACGTCAACTACAGGTGGCTCGGTGGGATGCTCACCAACTTCGCGACGATCCAGAAGCGGGTGTTCTACATGAGAGAGCTTCGTCGCCTCGAGGACACCGGCGAGATGAACAATCGGCCCAAGAAGGAGCGTCTCAAGCTACGACGCGAGCTGGAGAAGCTGGAGCAGAACCTGGGCGGGGTCGCCGAGATGACGCGTCTGCCCGACGCCGTGTTCATCGTCGACGTGAACACCGAGACCACCGCGGTCAAGGAGGCCGACAGACTCGGCATCCCGATCATCGCGCTCGTGGACACCAACTCCGACCCCGATCGGATCGATCACGTGATCCCGGGGAACGACGACGCCATCCGCGCCGCCGACCTCATCGCGTCGGCCCTTGCCGACGCCATCGTCGAAGGCAAGGAGATCGCCTCCAAGAAGAAGCCGGCCAAGGCCAAGGCCGAGGTCGGCTCGGAAGCGTGACTAGGTAGCCAGCGACGATGAGTGAGATCACAGTCAATGACATCCAGAAGCTGCGTCAGGACGCAGGGGTGGGGATGATGGATGCCAAGAAGGCATTGACCGATGCCGCCGGCGACTTCGACAAGGCGTTCGAGCTGCTCAGGGAGCGCGGTCAGGCGAAGATGGCCAAGCGCGCCGAGCGGGAGGCGTCCGAGGGCACCATCGGCAGCTACATCCACATCCAAAACGACCGCCCGGTACTCGGTGTATTGGTTGAGCTCTCGTGCGAGACGGACTTCGTGGCCAAGAGTGACGAGTTTCGCCAGGTGGCCGATGACATCGCCATGCATGTCAGCTGGGCGAGCCCGGAGTGGGTCACCCGTGACGAGGTCGACGCCGATGCGTTGGCAAAGGAGAAGGAGCTGATCGGCCGTCAGGCCGCTGCAGAGGGCAAGCCCGAGAACGTCGTCGACAAGATCGTGGATGGGAAGATCGAGTCCTGGTACGCCGAGAACGTGCTCTACGACCAGAAATTCGTCAACCCGGAACGCTACGACGGCACCGTGGGCGATATGGTCGGCGCACTCGCCTCGAAGATGGGTGAGAACATCTCGGTGCGCCGGGTGGCACGAGTCGCAGTGGGCGCATAGGAGAACGATGGTGACCGACAACGAGAACGAGGCGCCTGCCAGCCAAGGGGCCCACAGAAGAGTCCTGCTCAAGCTCTCCGGTGAGGCCTTCGCCGATCCCGAGCTCGGTTATGGCATCGATCCCACGACAGTGCATCGAGTGGCCGAGGAGATAGCCGAGGCCCAGCTGAACGGTGTCGAGGTCGCCATCGTCGTCGGTGGTGGCAATATCTTCCGCGGGGTGTCTCAGGCGGCGCGGGGAATGGACCCCGCCAATGCCGACTACATGGGCATGCTGGCCACCGTGATCAATGCACTGGCCCTTCGTGACGCTCTGGAGAACGCAGGCGTGCCCACCAGGGTGCAGAGCGCCATCACGATGCAGGAGCTTGCCGAGCCGTACATCCGTCTCCGCGCCATGCGTCACCTCGAGAAGGGTCGAGTCGTGATCTTCGCCGCCGGCACCGGCAACCCCTTCTTCACCACCGACACCACCGCTGCCCTGCGCGCCATCGAGATCGGGGCCGACGCCCTCCTCAAGGCATCGAAGGTCGACGGGGTCTACGACTCCGACCCGCGCACCAACGCGGGCGCTTCCAAGATCACCGAGCTCTCATACATGGATTTCATCGCCCAGGAACTGCAGGTCATGGACACCACCGCAGTTACGATGTGCAAAGAGCACGAAGTGCCGATCCATGTCTTCGACATGACTGTTCCCGGGAACATCGTCAAGGCGGTCAACGGCGACCAGATCGGAACAATCGTCCATTGAGCCACACATGATCACTGAGCTGTTGAGCGAGGCCGAGGAGAGGATGAAAGCGGCGGTCGAGCACGTCGGCTCGGAGTTCGCGACAGTGCGAACCGGCCGCGCCAACCCCCAGCTCCTCCATCGCATCCATGTCGACTACTACGGGTCGGCGACGCCGTTGCAGCAACTGGCGTCGATATCGGTCCCCGAGCCCCGGCTCCTGGTGGTCCACCCCTTCGACCAGAGCACGGTGTCCGATGTGGAGCGAGCGATCCAGCAGGCAGATCTCGGGCTCAATCCCAGCAACGATGGGACCGTCATCCGAATCGCATTCCCCCCTCTCACCGAGGAGCGACGCAAGGACCTGATCAAGGTGGTCAGGAACATGGCCGAGGAGGGCCGGGTCTCGGTGCGGAACGTCCGCCGCCACAGCAAGACCGACATGGAGGCGCTCCATGGCGAGATCTCCGACGACGACATACGACGCGGCGAAGAAGAGCTGCAGAGACTCACGGACCGCTTCACCGAGCGGATCGATGAGATCCTCGGCAACAAAGAAGAAGAATTGCTCGAGGTGTGAGTGTCTGATCGAGATCACACCGATGGCGAAGGGGAGACCCCCCGGCTCTCCGACGAGTTGCCATTCTCGCTCGAGGCCGCCGAGGAGACGGAGGATCGGGAGGAGAGCGTCGAAGTCTCCGACCAGGATGTCTCGGACGAGGACGGCGATTCGGAGTCTGGCGATCCCGTCGCTGACATTCCCGATGAGGGCGTGGCCGTCGACGATGGAGGGCCGGACTGGGACGCCATGGCAGGTGGCACCGACTTCGAGGAGTTCACCCCTGAGGAATACCTGAAGGGGACGACCCAGGAGTATCAGGGCTTGGCCGAGGACGTCGAACGCGCCTCGGCGGCCGAGTGGGAGCAGCAGGCGGTGGCGGCGAGTCTGCCCGGAGTCGAATCGGGTCTCGTCGGCTTTGGCGACGTCTCGGGAACCGTATCGGAGTCAGAGGAGTCTTACGAGGCGGCCGAGCAGGCGGCGAGCTCGGATCTCACCATGAGGGTGGGGTCGGCGATCGTGATCTTCGGGCTCTTCCTCGGGAGCCTGGTGTTGGGGGGATGGTGGTTCACGATCTTCGTCATCCTGCTCATGATCGTCTCTCTCGGTGAATTCTACGCCACCGTGCGCACACGGGGCTATCGGCCGGTGGCGCTCTTCGGGCTCCTCGGCGTCGCACTCATCGGCATCGGCGCTCAGATGGTCGGGCCCCTCGCCATCGGGGGATGGGCCGCTGTTGCAGCAACGGGCACGATCCTCTTTTACTCGCTCGCACCGAGACGCGACGCTCTCGCCAACACCTCGGTCACGGTTCTCGGCATGGCCTGGACCGGCATGCTGGCATTCGCCATCCTCATCGCCGATGGGCCCCGCCCCGTGGCGCACATCATCTTCCTCGTCTTGGTCATCGCGTCCAATGACATGGGCGCCTATTTCGTCGGGCGCGCCTTCGGTCGCCGACCCCTGGCCCCCAATGTCTCCCCGGGCAAGACGGTCGAGGGATTCATCGGTGGCCTGCTGTTGGCGGCGGTCGTGGCGTCGGTGCTCGCCGTGTTCCCGCCCTGGGAGTCGATCGGCATCGGCAAGGCACTCGTGACCGCGGGTCTGGTGGGGATCCTGGCCCCCATCGGCGACCTCGCCGAGTCGATGGTGAAACGAAATCTCGGAGTCAAGGACATGGGGTCCGTGCTTCCCGGTCACGGTGGCATGCTCGACCGAATCGACGGCTTCCTCTTCGCCGTCCCGGCCGTATACATCCTGTTCAGGGGCTTCGGGCTGCTGTGACTCACCCTCTGGTCGTCCTCGGGGCGACCGGTTCGATCGGCACTCAGACCCTGGAGGTGGCCGACACGTTGTCGTTGCCGGTGGCCGCAGTCGCCGCCCGGCGCCCCGGGCCCGATCTGGCGGACATAGCTCACCGCTACCCCGACGCGGTGGTTGCCGTTGCCGGCGGGTCGTCCGAGGAGCGTGAGACCTTTGCCGGGATGGTCGGCAATCGGGTGAGGTTCGGTTCGGACGCCCTCCTCGACCTCGCCGCAGAGAGCGGACGCACCGTGGTCAACGGCATAGTCGGGAGTGCCGGCCTGCGAGCGACGGTGGCCGCACTGGAGGCGGGCAACCGGGTGGCACTCGCCAACAAGGAGAGCCTCGTCGCGGGTGGTGACGTGGTGAAGCGGGCGCTGGCCGACCACGGCGGAGAGCTGCTCCCGGTCGACAGTGAGCACTCCGCCCTGTACCAATGCCTGGTCGGGGAGTCGATGGAGACGGTGGCGAAGCTGATCCTGACCGCCTCCGGGGGCCCGTTTCGCGGTCGCACCCGATCCGAACTGGCCGGCGTGACGGCGGACGAGGCGCTGCGTCACCCGACCTGGGACATGGGGCCGCGCATCTCCATCGACTCGGCGACCATGTTCAACAAGGGTCTCGAAGTCATCGAGGCGCACCACCTCTTCGACATGCCCTACGACCGCATCGAAGTGGTCGTGCACCCGCAATCGATCCTTCACTCCGCAATCGAGTTCGTCGACGGCTCGTGGAAGGGTCACATCGGGCGGCCCGACATGCGCATCCCGATCCAATACGCGCTGACTGCACCGGCGAGGCAAGACTCGCCTGCCGATCCGTTCCACCTGGCCGGCCACCAGCTGACGTTCGAGAAGCCCGACCTGGAGGCCTTCCCCGCCATCGAGATCGCCTACGAGGCGGGTCGCTCCGGTGGCTCGGCCCCGGCTGTGATGAACGCCGCGGACGAGATGGCGGTCGAGGCCTTCCTGCAGGGAAGGCTGGGCTTTCTCGGCATTGCCGATGTGGTCTCCCGCACCGTCGACACGGTCGAATGGAGAAGCCTCCACACCGTGGGCGACGTGGTCGACGTCGACCGTGAGGCGCGCTCGGTGGCTGCTTCGCTGATAGCTGGAGTCTGCTGATAGGCCCGGGCGACGGGTAATCTTGCCCAATGCTTGGGGGAATCGCAGCCGCCGTAGCAATCCTTCTCTTCGTCACCGCTCATGAGGCCGGTCACTTCATCGCGGCCAAGGCCACCGGCATGAAGGCGACCGAGTTTTTCTTCGGCTTCGGCCCGCGGATCTGGTCGACGAAGAAGGGGGAGACCGAGTATGGCGTGAAGGCTCTGCCTCTGGGTGGGTACGTCCGCATCATCGGGATGAACCCATTGGAGGAGGTGGCGCCCGAGGACATGGGCCGCACCTACCGGGAGAAGAAGTTCTGGGAGAAGTCGGTGGTCGTCCTGGCCGGGGTCGGCACCAACTTCCTCATCGCCCTCCTCATGTTCTGGGGGGTCTTCGTGGCGAATGGCATGAACGAGCCCATCCCGGTCGTGAGCACCGTGGTCGAAGACTCTCCAGCCGCCACGGCCGGGCTGATGGATGGAGACCAGATCGTGGCGGTCGGCGACAACGAGGTGGGCTCCTGGGACGAGGCCACGGCGGCCCTGGCCGATGTCGGCCCCGGGGAGACCACGATCGGAGTCCTCCGCGATGGCGACGTGGTGTATCTCGACGCCGATTTGGAGGAGAGCGAGAGCATTCCTGGAGCCGGGTATCTGGGGGTGGCCCCGGAGGTCGAGAACGTCCCGGTTGGGCCGGTCCGCGGTCTCGGCATGGCCGGTGAGGCGGTGTGGGGAGGAATCGGCGACACTTTCAACTCGCTCTATCAGATGTTCCGTCCCTCCAGCCTCGCCCAGTACGTGGGGGTTCTCGGCGGTGATACCGATGTGCCCGACGAGATCCGCCCTGTGAGCCCGATCGGCATCGTCTCGATCGGCAGCCAATCCGACTCGGCTGCCGCATTCTTCGGGATCCTCGCCTACATCAACGTCATCCTCGCCACGATCAACCTGCTCCCCCTGTTCCCTCTGGACGGGGGCCACTTCGCCGTCGCGGTGTACGAGAAACTCAGTGGACGGGAGGCCAACGTCCGCAAGTTGATGCCGGTGGCCGCCGCCGTCATCGGCACACTGTTCTTTCTCGGCTTCGTGGCGATCATCCTCGACATCGTCAACCCGATCAGCTTCGGTTAGGCCAGTACCCTCGAAGTGGTGAGCTTCACGAGGCGGGAAACCCGTCAACTCCGGGTCGGCGACGTGAGCGTCGGTGGGGGCGCCCCAATCTCCGTCCAGTCGATGACGACGACCAAGACCTCCGACGTCGATGGCACCCTCGCCCAGGTCTATGCCCTGGCCGGGGCCGGAGCCGACATCGTGCGCATCACCTGCAACGAAGTCGAAGCGGCCCAAGGCCTGGCCGACATCGTCCCCAGGAGCCCGGTCCCGATCATCGCCGACATCCACTACCAATATCGTCTGGCCCTCGCTGCGTTGGAGGCGGGGGTCCAAGGGCTCCGACTGAACCCGGGCAACATCCGAAAGGAAGATCAGATCAAGACGGTGGCCCGGGAAGCCGGAGACCGGGGTGTTCCCATCCGCATCGGAGTGAACGCCGGCTCCCTCGACAAGGACTTGATGGACAAGTACGGGTCGGCCGTGCCCGAGGCCTTGGTCGAGTCGGCGCTGATCGAGGCCCGCTACCTCGAGGAGGTGGGCTTCGCCGACATCAAGATCTCGGTCAAACACTCCAATGTCCGACTCATGGTCGACTCCTATCGTCTCCTGGCCGACACCGTCGACTACCCGCTCCATCTCGGCGTGACCGAGGCCGGGCCACCCCCGGCAGGCCTGATCAAGTCCGTCGCCGGCATCGCCACCCTGCTCAACGAGGGCATCGGGGACACGATCAGATTCTCACTCACCGCGGATCCGGTCGAGGAGGCGAAGGCGGGCCGTCAACTCCTCGAGTTCCTGGGCCTGCGGGAGCGCAAGGGCCTCGATCTGATCGCCTGCCCCTCGTGTGGCCGCGCCGAGGTCGATGTGATCGAGGTGGCAACCCGGGCTCAACGGGCATTGGAGGAGGCCAATCTTCCGATACAGGTGGCGGTGATGGGGTGTGTCGTCAACGGCCCGGGGGAGGCCAGGGAAGCGGACATCGGCATTGCCGCCGGTCGGGGTCGTGGCCATCTCTTCATCAAGGGCCAGGTGGTACGGGTGGTCCCGGAGGCAGAGATGGTGGAGGCGCTGCTCGATGAAGCCCAGCGACTCGTGGATGAGGGCCTGGAGGCCCGGTTGGCACACGCCGAGGCCAACGCCGAGGAGATCGCCGCTGCCGAACGACGTCAGCTCATAGAGATCAGGGGCGACGCCAACAAGTCCGAGGAGAGACGGGCCAAGGTCGCCGAGGTGGCAGGAGGGGACTAGCCGTCGTTCGCCGTCACGATGACATCGGCCGCCACCTCGGCCGAGTCGTCGGAGTAGTCGATGCAGACGACGGCGTGACTTCCCGGTTCCAGCGACATGAGCACGGTGTCTCCCGAGACACTGTTCACATCGGTGTCATCGACTTGGACGACGTATCTGAGGCGGACCCAGTCCGGTCGGTCATCCCATTTCGGGCTCACCCCGGCGAAATGGTCTTCGAGGTCCCCGGTCGTGTGACCTTCGGGGATCAGCACGAGCGCGGCTCCGTAGTCGCCCAAGCCGGAACGCTGCAACGTGAGACGAGCGGTCCCCTCCTCGAGGGTCGCAGGGCCCGTGAGCGAGCAGTCGTCGGTGACCAGGAGTGTCGGGATCTCGGCGTCCGAGCCACAACCGCACAGCACGCCAACCGTGAGACACCACGTCATCAATGCTCGCCACATGCCCGCACACTATCTGCCACGTCCGCCTCCTGGTTCGGGAGGTAGGCGGCCCAGGGTCATCCGGCGCGGACCCTGAGCGGTGACTCCACCCGCATCCTCGTCCCGGATGGCGTGTCATGGTCGAGACAGACGATTGCATAGTCGCCACTCTCCACGTAGACGGTCTCCTCCACGCCGTCGAGGCCTTGGGCACTGCTCAACTCGAGCTCGGCCCTCACCCTGAGCCACTCCGGGCGTCGTTCCCAGACGTCGGATCCCGTTGCCACGTGCTCTTGGAGCTCGTCGTATGAGTGGTCCTCGATCAGCTCGGCGACCGCCACGCCGGAGTGGGCGATCCCGTTGAGGGTGAGACTCAAGCTGAGTCGACCCTCCCTCATCGACCTGACATTGGAGGAGGTGCACTCTGGCATGCTCACCGCGACGATGACCGGCTCCACCTGACCACAAGCGACGAGGGAGCTCAGGAGCACGGCGAAAAGGAGGCCAAGCCGCATGGCGGCAAGGTAACGCGGTGGTGTGACTCGCAGCGGAATCGACCCGAGCAAATCGGGTGGGCTGACTACCGTCCACGCCGATGCGCTGGTCACGAGCTTTCATACCCACTCTTCGCGAGGCGCCGACGGACGCCGAGGCCGTCAGTCACAAGCTGCTCGTGCGTGGAGGGTTCATCCGCCAACTTGCAGCCGGGTCCTACACGATGCTGCCGCTGGGTCAGAGGGTCAGACTCAAGGTAGGGGAGATCATCCGTGAGGAGATGAACGCCATCGGTGGCCAGGAGATGATGCTGCCCACCCTGCACCCGGCCGAGATCTGGAAACAGTCGGGACGATATGACCTCATGGGCGAGAATCTCTTCAAGCTCATCGACCGCAAGGGCACGGATCTCGTCATGGGCATGACCGAGGAGGAGATCTTCGCCATGCTGGCCGGCGAGTTGTTCTCGTATCGCGACCTACCCCAGATCTGGTACCAGATGCACACCAAATTCCGGGACGAGCCCAGGCCCAAGTCGGGCTTGCTCAGGGTCCGTGAGTTCACGATGAAGGATTCCTACACGCTCGACATCGACCGGGCCGGTCTCGACAGCGGGTTCGACAAGCACTATGAGGCGTACAAGAGGATCTTCGCCCGGATGGGTCTCACCGCATTCGATGTGCAGGCATCCTCCGGCGCGATGGGGGGCAGCGAGTCACGTGAATTCATAATCCGCAGCGATGCCGGGGAGGACTGGATCGTCACATGCTCGACCTGTGACTATCGGGCCAACCTGGAGAAGGCGACCTCTGCACTGGACGCCGCCGACGACGGTGATCCCACCAATCTGGAGCGGTTCCCCACCCCCGGTCTGAGGACCATTGCCGCCCTCGCCTCAGCCGAGCCCGAGATCGCCGCACCGGAGAATCAGATCAAGTCGCTGGTGTACTTCGTCGACGGCGAGCCCGTCCTGGCCCTCCTCCGCGGCGATCACGACCTCCAAGAGCAGAAATTGCTGGACGTCGCCGGAGCCGCCGAGGGGCGCCCTGCGACACCCGAGGAGATCCGCGATCTGCTTGGCGCCGACCCGGGCAGCCTGGGTGCAGTTGGGGTCGATCACCTGCGGGTGCTCGCCGATGTGGCGCTGGAGGGTCGGGTCAATATGGTCACCGGCGCCAACGAAGACGATTGGCATTACAGGGGCGTGAGCCCGGGGCGGGACATGACGGTCACGGCATGGGCCGACCTGCGGGCGGTGAGATCAGGTGATCGGTGTGTCCAGGACGGAGGTGCTCTCGAGCTCTGGAAAGGGATCGAGGTCGGGCACATCTTCAAGCTGGGGACGGAGTACGCAGAGGCCTTTGGCGCCTATGTCCAGGACGAGGAAGGGGACAGCCACCCCATCATCATGGGCTCCTATGGCATCGGGCTGGAGCGGGGCATGGCGGCGGTCGTCGAGTCCCGTCATGACGAGAATGGCATCATCTGGCCGGTGTCGATAGCGCCATACGAAGTCGTCATAACGGTCATTCGGCCGGACGACCAGGCGACCATGGCCGTGGCTAACCGGTTGTACGACGAATTCGACTCGGCCGGGGTGGAAGTCCTGCTCGACGATCGTTTGGAGCGGCCTGGGGTGAAATTCGCCGACGCCGAGCTGATCGGAGTGCCATACCGGTTGACTGTCGGGCCCAAGGGAATCGAGTCCGGGATCGCCGAGGTCACGACGCGCGATGGGTTGGTCAAGAGCGAATCGCCACTGGATGTGGTGGTGGCGACGCTCTCCGAGACGATCGAAGCGGCCAGATTCGGCATTTAGTCTCGGTTTGCGGTTCGACCTATAATCCCGACTCATAACAGGACGCTTTTCGGTCAGGTGGGCGCCTTTGGGCACCCACCTGTTTGTTGTGGAGACACGAATGTTTGTTGTGGAGACACGAATTTGACGCAGTTGACGGATATCTGGGCGGTCATAGAGCCCTATCTCGCCGCCGAGCGGCTCGAGCTCGATGATCTCGAGCTGTCGGGTCGCGGGCGCGGGCGGGTGTTGCGTGTCACCATCGACGGCGACGGCGTCGACGTCGATCGTCTCGCCGAGCTCTCCCGTGGCCTGTCGCGGCTCCTCGAGGACGAGCCCGGCCTACAGGACTCCTATCAGCTCGAAGTCAGCTCGCCGGGTCTCGAGCGCAAGCTGCGTCGGCCCGCCCACTATCAGAAGTCTCTCGGACGCGAAGTCGTCGTGAAAACGGCCGGCGACACCAAGACCACCTACCGCGGCACGCTCAAGACCGCCGATGAGGCCACCTTCACAGTGGAGGCCGAGCAAGGCCCGGCCACCGTCGCATACGACGACGTAGCGAGCGCCAAGACCGTTTTCCGGTGGGAAAAGGCGCCGAAGCCAGGTCACTGAAGGAGAACAATGCAACTCGACAGCATGATGGAGGCCATCGAGGTCCTCGCAAGGGAGAGGGGTGTGGCGGTCGACGCCATCCTCGATGCTTTTGCGAACGCCCTCGTCGCCGCGTACAAACGCAGCCCGGGTGCTGCCGAGGAGGCACGGGTCACCATCGATCCCGAGTCGGGTGAGGTGACCGTCTACGCCCAGGAGCTCGATGAGGACGGGAACGTCATCGACGAATGGGAAGACACACCCGAGGGCGAGGCCTTCGGGAGAATCGCTGCGCAATCCTTCAAACAAGTCATGCAATTCAAGCTGCGCGAGGCAAAGCGGGAGAAGGTGTTCGAGATGTACGAGGGTCGCGAAGGCGATCTCGTCACCGGCATCGTCCAGCAAGTCGACTACCGGTCGGTGATACTCGACCTCGGTGACGCCGAGGCCATCCTCCCTGGCAGCGAACGTATTCCCTTCGAGCGCCTCGACCGTGGCAACCGGGTCAAGGCCCTCATCCTCGAGGTCCGAAACGAGCCCAAGGGCTCTCAGATCGTCGTTTCTCGCAGTCATCCCGACCTGGTCCGGCGTCTCCTCGAGCTCGAGGTCCCCGAGCTGACCGACGGCACGGTCGAGATCGTCAACATCGCCCGCGAGCCGGGTCATCGCACCAAGATCGCGGTCATCTCCCACGACCCGAACGTCGACCCCAAGGGCGCCTGCGTCGGGGCCCGGGGCTCCCGCGTGCGTCAGGTCGTCAACGAGCTGAGGGGCGAGAAAGTCGACGTCGTCCAGTGGCGCGACGACGTCGCCCAATTCATCGCCGAGGCCCTCGGCCCGGCCAAGGTCAAGGAAGTCCAGATCGACGAGGAGGAGAAGACGGCAAATGTCATCGTCTCCGAGCACCAACTGTCGCTGGCCATCGGCAAGGAAGGGCAAAACGCCCGTCTCGCCGCACGTCTGTCGGGCTACAAGGTGGACATCCGCTCGGACAACGAGGGTGTCGAGACCGCATCTCCTGAGGCTGAGGCCCCTGCGACCGACGCCCCCGAGACCGAAGCCGCCACCGAGACCGAAGCCGCCACCGAGACCGACGCCGGCGCCGATACCGACGACACCGTCACGACTGCCGATACCGACGCCGCGATGGCAGCATCGGCCGCGGCCGCCGGCACAGACGAGGTCGGGGAAGATGAGACCGAGGTGACCGTTGCCGAGGGCGCAGCGGAGGACGCCGCCCCTGACGACGAGGATTCAATAGAAGATTCCGCTCGAGACACCGAGAGTGAGTGATTGCTGAATGAGGGTTTACGAACTCGCCCGAGAGCTGGGCGTTGATTCGAAGGAGGTCCTGGAACAAGCCCAGGATCTCGGGCTGGAAGTGAAGACGGCGTCATCGGGTATCGACGACGAGAGTGCCGACCTGGTTCGCCTCGCCTTCACACCAGACGACGAAGGCACCGAGGAAGCGGCCGTCGAGGCGGTCACCCCGGCTGCACCTTCTGCAGAGCCGGTGGCGACCGACAGCGACACCGTCCCACCAGCGTCGCCGACCACCGATGGGACATCCATCGCCGAGGAGACGGCGTCAATCGGCGCTGAGCAAGACGATGTACAGATCGTCTCGCTCACGGAGGGTGCCACCGTCGCCGAGTTCGCCGAGGCTCTCGACCGGCCGGCCGGCGAAGTGGTCAAGGCACTCCTGGAGCGTGGCGTCCCGGCGGGGGCCAACCAGCAGATGCCCCCGGATCAAATCGATGACATCGCCGAGTCCTTCGGCTACATCGTCGAGTTCGAGGAGGCAGCTCCTGCACCGGCCGTCGCCGAACAACCCGAATTCGACGACGCCGAGGAGGACCTGACCCCCCGTCCGCCGGTCGTGACGGTCATGGGCCACGTCGACCATGGCAAGACCACACTCCTCGACACGATTCGCAAGGCGAATGTGGTCGAGGGCGAGGAGGGTGGGATCACCCAGCACATCGGCGCCTATCAGGTCGAGGTGAACGGGCGGAAGGTCACCTTCGTCGACACCCCGGGCCACGAGGCCTTCACCGCCTTGCGCGCCAGGGGCGCCAACATCACCGACATCGTCGTCCTGGTGGTCGCCGCCGACGACGGTGTGATGCCACAGACCATCGAGGCCATCTCACATGCCAAGGCGGCGGGAGTGAAGATGATCGTGGCGGTCAACAAGATGGACCTGCCCGGCGCAGACCCGCTCCGGGTTCGCACCGAGCTGACCAACCAGGGAGTGATCGTCGAGGAGCTCGGCGGCGACGTGCCTTCGGTCGAGGTGTCCGCGGTCAGTGGCGCGGGTGTCGATGACCTCCTCGAGGTCATCGACCTGATCGCACAGCTCGAGGACTTCAGGGCCAATGCCAAGCCGAGCGCATCGGGAGTGGTGGTCGAAGCACAGCTGGAGGTGGGCCGGGGCCCCGTGGCCACGGTCATAATCCAGCGGGGGACCCTGAAGCAAGGCGATGCTTTCGTAGCCGGCCCGATCTCGGGCCGGGCCCGGGCCCTGATGGACGATCAGGGGGAGCGGATCAAGCAGGCCAATCCGTCCGATCCCGTGCAGATCATGGGTTGGGACGACGTTCCCGCCGCCGTTGACTATTTCGAGGTTCAGCAGAGCGATCGTGATGCCCGCAAGATCGCGGCCGAGCGTCAGGAGACAGAGCGGCAGGAGTCGAACGCAGCACCCTCTGCCCGTGATCGGCTCCAGGGCCTGCTCGACCAGTTGCGATCGGAGGACGCGACACTCAACGTGATCGTGAAGGCCGATGCGCAAGGGTCGCTCGAGGCGCTCCGCGAGTCGATCGCCAAGATCGAGCGGGAGGGGGGCAAGATCCAGATCGTCCACACTGCGGTGGGCGGGATCAACGAGAACGATGTGACCCTCGCGGAAGTGACCGAGGCAGTGATCGTCGGCTTCAACGTTCGGCCCGAGCCCAAGGCTCGTCGGGCAGCCGAGGAGGCGGGTGTCGAGGTTCGTACCTACGGCATCATCTACGAGCTCCTCGACGAGATCGAGCAGTTGCTCGTCGGTCAGCTCGCCCCCGATGAGGAGGAGGTCGTGCTTGGGACGGCCGAGGTTCGCGCCATCTTCAAGGTCCCGCGCGCGGGCACGATCGCCGGGTGTTACGTCATCGAGGGTGTTGTCCAGAGGGGAGCGCGAGCGCGTCTCCTCCGTGACGGTGTGGTAATCCACGACGGTGTCATCTCGTCCCTGAAACGCTTCAAGGACGACGTCCGCGAGGTGCAGTCCGGCTTCGAGTGCGGAATGGGGTTCGAGGACTACAACGACATCAAGGACGGCGACAACATCGAGGTGTACGCGGTCCGTGAGGTCGCCCGCACCTGATCGAGGAGATTGCCGCCCATGAGCGACCGCATGTTGCGGGTCAACTCGACTCTTCGTGAGGTGTTGGCGGACGAGATCGAACGGATGAACGACGAGAGGCTCGAACTGGTCTCGGTGACGGCCGTCGACACCGCACCGAATCTCCGCACTGCCATCGTCTACATCGATGTCCTCGGCTCGGGCAGCGAGGCCGACGCATTGGCGGCGTTGGGCAAGGCCGCCAAGCGGCTGCAGGCGGTGATCGGGTCGCAGGTCCGCATGAAGTACACACCGACCCTCTCGTTCCAGCTCGACCCCGGGATCACCGGTGGGGAGCGAATCGACCAGATCCTGCGCGATCTGCGAACGGAGGAAGAATGACAGGTGAGCGTCCCGCTCTCGAGGAGGCGGCGGCTGCCATCGAGGCGGCGCCGTCGATCGCCCTCGCCTGCCACGTCGGCCCCGATGGAGATGCTCTCGGCTCGATGCTCGGCCTGGCCCTCGCCGCGTCCGCTGCCGGCAAGGAGGTCGTGGCCAGCTTCGGCTCCCCGTTCCTGATGCCACCGGGGCTGACGTTCCTACCTCATGAGGTGTTGGTGGCCCCCGACGAGTTCCCCGAGGCGCCCGATCTCATGATCGTGCTC